>WYEK01000144.1 GCA_009903855.1 Thermocrinis sp. | reverse complement strand
CAAAACCAAGAGTTTCCGCAAAAGAGTTTCTAAGGGCAATGCGGGAACATGCTATAGAACATGGAGTGCCTCCAGAACTTGTGGATTACGAAAGAATACTTGAGGAAGCCCGTAGGGAAGCTGAGGAGGACAAGAAGTAATCTGGAACATCCTCATAAAGCATATAAGCATAGAGGTAGCCAATAAAGTCCTCCAAAGATGCCATAACAAACTCACCCCTCAGCACTCTCTCCCTTATCTCCCTTGCTTTTTCTTTCCAATCTGTCTCTTTGTGAAGTGGGATGATTTCCTTTTCAAAGAACTCCCTCAAACTCATTCTCGGTGCGGTGTCTTTTTTCCCAGCAGGTCTTCCTACACGGACAAAGTGAGGGCAGGGAAGGTTTTCCTCTTGGATGGGTTCTTCCTCTTGAGGTTCTGTGGAATGAGGCTTTTCTCGTTTTTGCGGTTCTTTTAGTTTTTCCTTTAGTCCAAGCAGAGAATAGAGTTCTTCCTTCATGAGGCTTATTGCCAGAAGGAGAAGGTCCATAATCTCGTTGAATGGGATATCCTCCTCTTCAAGCAATGTTTTTATCCTTTGCAGGATTTCCTCTACGGTTTGTCCTTCCACAAAAGGGATTTTACTAAAATAATTCCCATGAAAGTGATAGGGTTGGATATAGGGTTTGGGCACACAAAGGTAGTTTACGATGAAGGGAAGTTTAAGTTCCCCACGTGGATTGCCTTTTGGATTAGCACGGGTGTGGAGGATGTGAAGCCCATTGAGTATGAGGGTGCCTACTATGTGGTAGGTGAGAAGTCACGGTTTTCAGGGAAGAGGATTGAGATAGCGGGGATAGACGAACTTATCAAGTATTATCCACTGATTACAAAGTATGTGTTGGAACAGCTTGGCATTCCTCCGAAGAAGGCTATGGTTATTACAGGGCTTCCTCCGGGCTATGCGGAGAGAGGGAAAGAACTTACCAAGATATTTTCAAGCATGGGCATGAAGTCCATAATTGCATTTCAAGGGTTTGGGATTTGCTACGATGTGATGGATAAATTCCCTTCAGGTCTTGTCATAGACATAGGGTTTAACACGGTGGATTACCTTTCCTACAGTGTGGAAGAGGGAAGGCTTATCAAAGAAATTTCTGGGACTATTCCCAATCTTGGAGTGATAACTGCGGTGTCCATATTTAGGGACCTGTTGCCTACCCAGAAGGGTGTTCTAAAGACAAAGCCCTTGTCTGGACTTGTGAACATCTTTTTGGAAGGCAGGTGGCGTTCGGAAGACCTTTCTCAATACAAGGAGAGGGCGTTAATTCAGTGGAATGAGATAATCAAGGCAAGGTTAAGGCAGGAGTTGGGCGTTCTCTATGGAGAGAAGTCGGATTTGATTGTGGCGGGAGGGGGTGCGTATTTGGTGCGTCCTGAGGTTTTTTCTGCGGATGATAATGCACCTATGGAGATTTACATTCCAGAGGAGCCCGAGTTTAGCAATGCAAGAGGGTATTACAAGCTGGGAGCAAGTAATGGGTAAGGTGCTTAAGTGTTCTCCAGAGGTAGCGGAGAGATTAAGCAAAAGACTTTTGAGGAAGGGTTTGGTAGTGGGAATTGTGAAGGGGACGGAAGCAGTTTCTTCGTGGGCAAACAAGGCGGATGTTGTGTTGATAGTTAGGGATGGAAAGAAGGGAAGAGGCTAATTTAGACCTTCTTGATAGGGTTTTTAACTCTGCGTTGGAGGGCAAAAGGGTTAGGGCTTACATAAGGGCGGATGAAAAGGTTTTAAATCCCTTTTCCGTTCTTGACATAACCTTTGAGGTAGATGGACAGGTTTTGGGCAGTGCCCAGACCCTTTTGAAATGCGACGTTATCGGTTCCTGTAAGTATTGTTTTACCAGAGATTACTCCCACATAGTTTTGATAAAGAACCGCATTGAGAAGACACTTGATACGAAGTGGGTAAATGTTCTAACTTGGAATGGAGTGCCCATTTTTGAGGATGACTACTACGCCAAGATAGTCATAAAGCCAGAGTATATCGCATGCTTCCATCAAAAGGAGGATGTAGAGAGGTTGGTAGTATACCGCTATAACAGTATAAGTGTGGAAAGGAAAGGCAGTCTTGCAATGGTGATGGTTTTGGAGAAAGACCGTGTTATCAGATACTTTACGGAGAACCTTGAGGTTGGGCTGTGAGGCTGCTTTTCCTGCTTGTTCCCGCTGTGGCCTTTTGTTTTTGCTTTGAGGATGCGGGGCGGTATTATGGAGTATCTCCGCACCTTCTTTGGGCTATAGCAAAGATAGAAAGCAACTTCAACCCAAGGGCAATAAACCGCAACAAAAACGGAACCTACGATATAGGACTTATGCAGATAAACTCCTCATGGTTTTCATACCTCAAAAAGCACGGAATAAACCCATCCCTACTTTGGGAACCCTGTTATAACGCCTATGTGGGTGCAATGGTTTTGAGGCACTGCATTGACACCTATGGCTACAGCTGGAGAGCAGTGGATTGCTACAACAAGGGCAAAAAGGCAAAGGAAACCTCCATGTATGTTTGGAAGGTCTATAAAAGCCTTCTTCAATCCCGAGCTTATGCAAACAAGTAAGGTCAATAAGAAGCACAAAACACACCTTAATCTAAACTGGAAGAGGAGAAGGTATATTTCTAATTTTGTTTGCAATGCTTGGAATATAATTTTGCTTTATGTTCAAACTCCTGCGGGTTTTGTGGTCTAAGAAGTTCTTCCTTGTAGGCTTCACAGTGGGCTTTCTGGCTTCTTTTGGCACTCTCTCTCTGCACAGGGTCTTCTCCAAAGAGACCCTCAAACAGCAAAAAACCCATGAGGGCACCCAAAAGGGCACCCAGCATAAACTCAATTAGCTTGCCCATTGGATGGCCTCCTCCCAAGTGCCCTTTCAATCAATGCCTTTGCTTGAGAGTATGTTAGTGTATTCTCCTTTAGGGCCTGATTGAGAGAAAATCCCTCTCCTAAAACTTCCTGCACCATCTCCCTCGTAAGCTTCCCTTCCTGAACGAGGTTTTTTATAAGCTGCTTTTGTTTGTCAGAGGCGGGAACCTCCCTTGTATCAGGAAACATCCTCTTAATCATCTGATTGATAAAGTCCTCTCCCACCAATCTCTCCAGCAATCTCTTCATTGCCCTTGTATAGGCCGTCCTTGCCATCGTGTCTGTTTTGCCCTCACTCCTATGTGCCTCTCCCACCTCACACAAAACTATCTCACTCTCTCCCACTATAACACTGCACGACACACTCACAATAACCATCTCAGGGCTGGCGTAATCCACCTTCACACTTTCTCTTATGCTCCCACCTACCTCCACTACCTTAGACACAAGATACTGCCACAGCTTCAACGCTAAAGGCCTGCTAATTTCATAGTTATTGCCTATCCTCACCACAAGGTCCCTGTTCTCCTCAATCAGGGACCTCAAATCCTCTAATCTCACAGGCAACATCCTCTCCATAGCTACCACCTCCTTCAGGTAATTATTTTAGTCTAAATTCCCAGAATTGTCAAGAGGGAGTTAACTAAGTCAGAAGGGAAGGATGCTAACTTAGTTAACCCTTTATTAGGAAAGCTGGGCGAGGACTTCTAAGGATTTTTCTTTTTGGGCTTGGGCGTAGATTTCAAGGGTGGTTTTGCTGGAGCTGTGTCCTAAGAATTCTTTTAGGAAGTTAATGGGAAGGCCTTTTCTTGCGAGCCAGACTGCGTAGGTGTATCTGAACCTGTGGGCGTTAACTGGGATATTGTAGCCAAGAGATTTGAGTTCTTTTTCAAGGTCGTGGAAAAAATTCAGGGCGGTTCCCTTTTTGAGTTCAAGCACTTTTATGGATTTAGGGAAAGCAAGGGTATATCTGAAAAACTTCTCGCCAGCGGAAAGTTCCACCAGCCTTTTCTCTATAAGCTGTCTATACTCCTCTTTGAAAAACACCATTGGCGCCTCCCTCTCCTTTGAAAACTTTCCTTTCACCCGCACAAAGTAAAAGACCTTTTTCTCTCCCTGACTGCTTAACATCTCCCTCTTGAAAATGTCCTCTCTTCTTACAGACAGTGCCTCAGATAGCCTAAGCCCAGAACAGAGCAAAAATACAGAAAGAAGATAGTAGATGGGAGGTTTTGGTTTTGTTCCCTCAAGGGTTCCTCTTATGGCAGACAGAATTACCTCTACCTCCTCTTCGGTGTAGTATTTGCGTGCTTTGTTGTCAAACTCCTTCTTCTTTTTGAGTTCTTCTAATGCCTTCTCTGAAAACTCATAGCTATAGCCTCTCTCCCGAAGCCACTCATAAAAAAGTTTGACCTCCATCAACACATCCATCGCACTCCTATGGGAAAGCCTTTTTCTAAGTTCCTCGTAAAACTCAAAAAGTTCCCTCTTGGTAAAATCCCTCAGTTCTCCCAAATGCATTAGCAGATACCTCTTCTTCTCAATGGTCTTTGGGTCCCTTACTTTTGACAGTTCCTCAAGATACAAATCAATCAGATACATCCTCCAATGCCCTCATCAACGCATGCTTGCTAATAACAACTCTACTGAGCCCTTCCTTCACCAAACAGTATTTGATAGCCATATCAAAAAGTTCATCCAACTCAATACCATACTCTTTGCTAAACCACTCTATGTAATCCGTGTCCGCATTGCTAAGTTCAAAATACCTTCTCACAAAAAGCACATCCCTAAAGGGTGCTATCTCTTGTTCCAACTCCACTTCAAACCGCTTGCCTACTTCCTCCCAGACCCTATCTGCATCTTCCTCCACATCACGGGCAAACTCATAAAAAAGCACCCCCAGAAAGGGACCTAAAGGCACATCTCCATAGACCTCAAAAAGCAAAGCCAAAGAAAGCACGGAAATCCCAATAGTCATTTCCCTCTCACCTTCTGCCTCAACATTTTATCCTTGAGAAGCTTTATCTCCCTCTGGAGGTAGTTCCTCACCAAACTGGCAATGTTTTTCCCCACCTCCTCCTCATAGCCCTTCTTCACAAGCCCAAGGGCTAAAGCCTGATTTCCTACCTTCATAAACTCATCCAAAAGCCCTCCATCCACAAATATAGTCAGTTCCCTCAGTCCATTCTGCTGAGTCTGGCTTTCTATACTCAACTTCTTTATCCAGTATCTTGCCTCTCCAATAGGGTCCTCTATGCTTGCAGACTGAACCTCTTTCAAAAACTTCTTCAACTCACTCTCCCAGTTCTCTCCCAACTTCTCCCTCACCTCCTTGGGCACATACAAACATCCCTCAAAAAACTCCTTGGGCGAAACTCCCTCCTTTTTAGCCTTCTCCAACAGCAAAGCATTGATGGTAAGTAGCTTGGAAACCAAAGCCTGCTCTTCAATACCCAAAATAAGGGCTATCTCCGACAAAAGGTCTTTCCTGTTTACTCTCCCCATTTCCAAAACACCTCCTTGTCCTTTACGCTGTAGTAAATGCCTCCCACCCAAAGGTCCGCATACAACTTCCCATCTCTGCACTCATATGCACCAAAAAGGGCAAAATCTTCATAGAGAAGCTGGCACTCCTTCAAACCAACAGCCTTCCTCCGAACATTCCTCTCCCTCTCACACACCCTCTCTAAACTCTGAACGCACCCCTCCGCCGCAGACCGCCACTTCTGAGATGCCGCATCCAACGGACGACCACTTAACGCAAAAAACACAATCATCACATACAATCCCACCACAAAGAAAAAAAGCAAATACAAAAGCGCCTTTTCAGAGCGGCTGTAATACATTTACCAGCCCCGCTTCCTTAACCACCAATAAGCTTTGCCCCTCCCTCGGAGGAACATCGGCTACTACCTTCAAGACCTTCCTCTCTCCTCCCTCATCCCGCACATAAACAACATAACAATCTTGCCCTCTCTCCACTCTCTCAACAACAACCTTGTCGCCCATAGGATTATTTTACCTATTGCGGGTTAACTAAGTCTTTCAAAACAGCATCAAGTTAGTTAACCAAAATTAACTAAAATAGATTGCATGATGGAGAGGGAAGTTTTGCAGGAAGTGGTAGGAGAGCTTTTTAGGTCGGAGATGAGGGACTTTGTTTTGAGGTCCCTGAGGCTGTCTGAGCTGGACATAGTGCCAGTGCCTATATTTACCATTCCTTATCTGAAAGCGGACAGGTCGCCGTTGCAGCTAAGGCTTCGGGTAGGGAACGAGGAATTCACTTACAAGGGCATGAAGGCCATAGCCCTTTTGCGGTATAGAAGGAAGATGCTGGTTAGCAAAGAGGACAGGAGCGTGGTATTGCGGAAGTGGTATCGTGGAGATGGTCAGGACATACCAGAGAATACGATGGTGATTACAGTTGGGGATGTGTTGTTTTGGGAGCCAGAAAGGAGGGTGCTTTTTATCTATCCGGGCGTTGGCACGAGGAGGAAGTATGTAGGTAAGGTCTTCAATCTTGATAGGAGGGCCTATTGCTTGATAGAGCCCGAGGCGGCGGAATCTGGTGGCAGGCGGTATGCGGTTCCTGTGATTAGACCTCTTTTGAGTGAGGCGGTAAGTCTTTCGGAAGATTTTCTGGAAGACCTCAAGCTAATCCATCAGCACATTAGCTGGCGCCTTGGTCTTGCTGAAGAAAGCCCGATATACAGGGCAGTTTTGGACAAACTAAACCTCAGGGCAGAGATAGAAGAAGAGGAAGAAGAGGAAATCTCTCCAGAGGAAGAAGAGGACATCGCCTTCTAAAGCCCTCCATAGCGGAACCTCCTTCCTCTGCCACCACCTCCTCTTTCCTCTTCCTTTTTCTCTCCCTTTTGTCTTTCCCTCAAAAATTCTCTAACTTCTGGTTCCAAGAATTTAGACCTTTGAAAATCAAGACTTTTCTCTGGGTGATTTTAGGAAATCCTTGAAAATCAAGGGTTTCATGTGTTTGCTGGATAAGGGAGGGATTGGGGGAAAGGTATAACCCCTGCCACCTAAACAGTCCAGCGGGTTTTAAGTTTTACCCACTTAACATAACTAAAAACTTAACAAAAAACTTAACACGCAAATCGGTGTCTCTCAAGCACTAAATTTAACTGTCTGTGGCTACTTTATCAAACTCTTACCATAGAAGGTAAAGCTACAAATCAACAAAGGAAAAAGAAAGTTCAGGAAACCCGCCAAAGATTTCAGTAGCCAACTCCTCTATCTTCTTATGAAACGACGCAAGACAAGTAGCAAAAACCGTCTCATCGCAAGTAAGAAACTCATCCACCGCCAAATCTACACCTGCAAGAAACTCCTCAGCCTCCCAGAACTTACCATGTTCCACCGCATAGGAAACAATATAGTAAATTTTTGCAAACGACTGCCCAAGGTAAAGAATAGTCTCCTCCACATTCACACCACTAACCAAACCATGACAGACTTTGTAAAGCAAGGAAGCAAAAGACCCACGCAAAAGAGTTAGCTTATCAAAAACCCTCTCCCTCATAAACTCTATAAATTCCCTTTCCTCATGCATCACAGACACCTCCTAAAGCAAGTAAAAGGGCACCCAAAAGGGCACCCAGAAGGGAAATTACTCCTCTTGCTTGAACACTACCCTACCTATGGGACCCTTTATTGGTTCCTCTCCCAAAAACCGCAAAACGATTGGGTATAACCGCTCCGCAAAGTCCATAAACTCACTGCCCATAACCCTAAACATGTCCTCATCATAGTAGAACTCCTCACCATTAACCTTCTTCCACTCACCGCCGACAAACTTCCTGAACAACTCGCCTAACACCTCTTCAAGGTCAAAGTCTGGGTCTTTGCCTCGTATATAGCCCGCATACAGCACCGCATAAATCACATCAACAAGGGCATTAAAGAAAGCCTTGACTTCCTCTGGGTGCTTCTGCAGCACCCTCTGACACTCTGCCAAAAACTCCTTGAGATAGGGCAACTCTAACACCATGGCGGACACCTCCCGTAAGTTTTTCATCCATTGCATCAATTTAATCCATTGTTTCCTCTTCACTCTCTTTAAGCACCTCGTCTATTTTCTTTGCAAGTTCCCTTGCGGCCTCCAAGCTTTCATCTCCTTTTTTCCAAAACTCATCAAGAATTTCATAAGCTTTCTCAACCGCATAACTGTTTTCACACTCCCTTACCCTCCAAATGCACTCTAAAACAAGCACCGATGCTTCAAGTTTTCCCACAACTTCTCCATCTCCACCACCTCCTTCAGGTAAAAATTTTAGTTATTTTTGCCAGAATTGTCAAGGGGGAGTTGGGATGTTTTGGAGTGTGAGAAGTTGCTATAATAAAAAAAATAGCATGCGGGAAGTTGAACCCATTTTTGATTTGAGGGACAAGAGGTTGTTGGGATATGAGGTGCTTTATCGTGGAGTGGAGGACAGGGAGGGATTTTTTGAGGTTTGCACGGAGAGGGAGGATTTGGAGATATTTTTGGGGCATGTGGAGGGGATACGGAGGGTTAAGAGGGATGGGAAGTTGTATTTTGTGAATGTTTTTGGGAGCACGGTTTTTATGTATTGGGATGTGATTGAGAGGGAATGTAGGGATTTGAGGGATTGTTTGGTGTTGGAGATAAGCGAAAAGAGGAAGGTAAGTTCAAAGGTTTTAAAGAGTATTTTGGAGAGGTTAGGCTTTCGTGTGTGTCTTGATGATTTTGGGAGTGGGTGGAGTTCTTTGGAGTTGATGTTGTGGTTAAGACCTCAATTTGTGAAGTTAGACGTGAAGCATTTTCATGAAGTTTTACCTTGGTTGGTGAGGTTGATAAAAAGCCTTCAGTTAAGGCCTATAATAGAGAAGGTTGAGACAGGAGAGGAGTTGGAGTTGGTTAAGAAGAGTGATGTTTGTCTTGTTCAAGGGAAAGTTTTGGAAAGCGTCTGGGCATGAGGTTGAGGTCTCCTATAACTTACTATGGAGGGAAGGGCAATTTAATTAGCAAACTCCTTGAGTATGTGCCTTGGCATGAGTATTATCTTGAGGTGTTTGGAGGGGGTGCGTCTTTGCTTTTTGCCAAAGAGATGGTAGGTGCTGAGGTCTATAACGACATAGATGGAGAGCTTGTTAATCTTTTTAGGGTTTTGAGGGACCACTTTGATGAGTTCTACAGGAAGGTGGCTTTGACGCCCTATGCGAGGGAGGAATATCTGTTTTGCAGTCAAACTTATAAAGATTGCGACGACCCTGTGGAGAGGGCACGGAGGCTTTTTGTGGCCCTGAGGCAGGGATTTAGCGGGCAACCAGATGCAGGCTGGAGGTATGCCTTTAAGTCAAAGAAAGCTGGACTTTTTGCCTCTGTAAGTAGTTGGCTTTCTACTATAGAGATGCTTCCGTATATTCACATGCGGCTGATGTATGTTCAGATAGAAAATTTGCATTGGAAGGAGTGTATGGAGAAATACAACGACTGGGAATGGGCGGGCTTTTTCTACCTTGACCCGCCATATCTTCCTGAAACAAGGAGAAGACCCTCCGCATACAGGTTTGAAATGTCCCAAAAAGACCACGAGGAACTTGTGGAGTGGCTTCTAACAAAAAGCAAAACAAAGGTAATGCTAAGTGGCTACGACAACGACCTTTACTTTGAACTGGAAAAGGCGGGATGGAAAAAGATTTGTTTTGATGTGGGATGTCATGCGGTGGGAAAGACAAGGGCTACAGGGCTCTTGGGAGAGAACGCATGCCTTGTAAAAGACCAGCGAAGGCTTGAGTGCATCTGGACTAATTACCTTTTAGATTTCTAAAATGCTAACATTTCCCTTAATCCACCACATCATCTATCTCTTTGACAAGCTTTGCAAACCTGACCTTTTCCAGTTCCTTTGTGATGAGATAGTAGCCAAGTTTATCTGAATCTGTGATTATGTATTTGCCGTAGCCCTTTACCACATAGCCTCCCTTTTCAGAGGGTTTAAACTCAAAGGGCTTCAGAGGAAGAACCACTCCAAGCACTCCCTTGTTCATTAGTAGTCTTGAGGCCAAACCCGCCGTATGAAAGCCCACCGCATTGCCATATTCGTGTGCCATCTCCAGCCTTGCCCTTCTCACAAGGTCTTTTTGAGAAACTCGGTGGATGATATGCCAGTCCTTGTGTGGGTATGGGAGGATTTGGAGAATTGGGCTTTCCTTCTCAAAGAGAACTCCACTTGGAGTTTCTATTGTGAATTTGTTTATGTTGGATGCGTAGGTAGAGTTGCCGTAGCGGATGAACCTCAAACCTATCAGCACTCCCTTTATCCACAAAGACCACACTTCCATTCTAAAAGGTTCATCCTTCTTGAAGTAGCCCTTTATCCACTCAGACCCGGTCCAAGTAAAGGTCATATCGTAGAAAGTTCCGTTTGTTAGCTTTTCCACAAACTCCTGAAACTCTTTCCCGTTTGCAAACTCGTCCTTCTCCAAGTCCTTCTCCACCCGTGTTTGTGCAAACTTCAAGGGATACTCCTCACTCCATCCCGCCGCATACCGCCAAGTTTTATCCGAGAGCTCATGCTTTACATTGAACGCCAACCTCCAGAAGGGAAAAGCAGAGGTTTCCACCACCTTCCCGTCTTTGGTTTCAAATACGGTCTTGCTTTCAAGCACGTCCCTCACTTGCAAGTCCATTTCCATCACCTCCTGTAGTATTTATTAACCGACCGTTTTAGTGTTTCCTGACAGGAGAGGCACCTCTATGGGAGAGTTGGAATCGTTCAGCACTACATAAAAAACTGGATACTTTCTATCCCTTACCTCGTCAAACTCACTGCTGTATGCCCACATTAGTCTTGCCACTGGAATATTTCTCCTCTTCATCAAAGACATAAAAGCCCTGCTTTTCCTTAAAGCTTCCACCACCGCCCTCTTATCATCCTCCGTAAGATAAACCTCGTCCACGGTTATCACAACAACTTTTGCAAACGGTGCGTTTATCACAGGCACGCACATGAAATACTCATTTGCACCGTAATGCAAAAGTTTGATACCCTTCTCAATTGCTAAGCCCCTCCAACGTTTCCACCCTTTCTCAGTAAAAGCTATTGCCGCCTTTGGCTTGAGCACTTGGGTCTTACACTCCCTCATGGCCACCACCTCCTTCAGGTAATTATTTTAGCTAAAATTTCCTGAAAAAACAAGAGGGAGTTAACCAAGTGCTAAAGATTTGGGCAACACTTAGTTAACCCTGTAGGTATAGAAGAGGGAGGAAAGGGTTAGGTCTTCGTAGCGTTTCCAGACGAGTTTTAGAAAGTCCCTTATAGGCTTTACAGCAGACCAAGTGGGAGACCTATCTACATCTCTGAGGACTTTCTCTATGGTATCTGGGCGGACTATGTAAACAGGAACTCCCTCTTCTTCCAAGATTTCCCTTCTGATATACACATGAAACGGAAGCGGTGCATAAAGCTTTGGGAAGCCCTTTACATACTCGGGGAGATGTATCTTTACGGAACATGTGGTAAGGCTAACCCACACAGTCAGAGGGACTGCATGGACAAGTCCGTCCTCTTCAATGTGATAAACAAGGACATACTCGTTGGGCATCCAGAAGAGGGCCCTTATTTGTCCTACCTCTACGGGCACCCTCTTTTCTGGTTTGACTTTGTATCTCTCGGGCCCCAAGCTGTCTTTGTAAAGCTTGAGAGAGAACTTCAACTGTTCCTTATCAATCATGGCCAACACCTCCTTATTGTTTATATAACCACTCCCTCCCCCAATTTCTGACACACTCACCGCATCCTCATGGGCATTACCAAGTAAGAGTAGTCCTCTCCAAGCTTGAATACTACAGGATTTTCCTCGTCTATCAACAGCATCTCCACAGTGCCCTCGTTTATCTCTGTAAACTGCTTGATGAACTTGGGATTGAAAGCAATAACAAGCCCTTCTCCTTCTACTTTTGCGGACACTTCATACTCAACCCACTCCGCCCTCAGAGTTAATACCTCTCCTATGTGGAATACCACCATCTCTAAACTGGAAAAGCTTTCCAAAACCCTGTCCAGTTCCTTTATATCCACTAAAACCCTTGTTTTGAACTCCTGAGGAAATACCGCCTTGTAATCGGGATAGTCCCATCCTGAAACTCTCAAAGCCAACTCCCAGTCTGTTCCCGCAATAAACACAAAGTTTTCAGATTTGCCCACCTTCACACTCTCTCCCTTCTCCCTCTTCAAAAGGTCCAAAAGAACCTTCAGTCCATTTTGAGGAAACTTTAACCTCATATCAAAGGAAACATCCGCCCTCAAATAAGCCAACCTGTATCCATCCGACGCCACAAAATTCACACTTTCTCCTTCTCCATCCATAAGCACATACCTCAAATAATCCCTGTCATTATCCTTAGAAGGCAAAGCAAAACCCACCTTCTCTATAGCACTCCCCAAAAGCTTTGTGGGAAACACCGCATCGTAGGTAGGCACTGGGAAATCTGGAAAACTTTCCACAGAACCCAATGAAAGCATACCCTTTAAACCTCCTGCCTGAACCACAAGCTTGTCCTCCTCCGTCCAAAGCCCAATCTCCTTTTTCCTTCCCTTCACAAGCTTGGCAAACTCCTTCATAGCCACACACACCTCTCCCGCCTCATCCGTAATGGACCGCACCCGCACAGTCAAATACTTCTCTAAATCCGTTGCCTGAAGTTGGCTATACCCATTGATACTTGCTACCTTTAACCAAGTTAACTGCGGCAAAGCACTCCTTTTGTCCACTACCTTGCTAAGCACCGCCAAAGCCCTGTCTAAAGACCTCTTTTCTAAAACTGTCCTCATGCCACCACCTCCTTTCAGGAAAAAATATTAGCTATTTTCTCCAGAATGTCAATAGGGAGTTAACCAAGCGTTATTTGTTTGCTTTTGACTTAGTTAACCGCCCTTGACTTTTTGGGTATGCTAAACTTGGCGGTCAGGCTTGCCCTAAAGCAAAGAGAAAAATCTGTTCAGACTTAGCTTTGTAATATCAAAAATATCTGTATGCAAAAGAAGCCCGCTTTCTACTGCTTCTTTTAAAAGGGTCAGAAATCTTTTACTCCAATAATTTACTATGCTTGGCTGGGCTGTTTCCTTTTCCTTTAGCTGAAGCCCTTCTAAGAACTTGGCGGAAACTTTAAAACACTCCTTTTCTTTGCTTTCCCAATCAAAAACCACGCTTTCTCCCATCAGAATATGCACGATGGCATGGACAAGGGTAAAGGCTTTTCTATACCTGCTATCCCCATTGTTTATAAACACCACAGGTGCTACGCTATCATACAAGACAAAGCCTCTAAATTCTTGCGGGTCTAA
The DNA here is from genome assembly GCA_009903855.1 of Thermocrinis sp. Taxonomy (GTDB): domain Bacteria; phylum Aquificota; class Aquificia; order Aquificales; family Aquificaceae; genus Thermocrinis. The sequence continues at coordinate 10,727 of WYEK01000144.1, read as the reverse complement.
GGTTCTGCGAACGTTTTTGATATACCCACTTCTCAAAACAAACACTCCTTTTTCTTCTACCCTTTCCACCATCTCATCAAAACTCTCCGCCTCACCAAAAAAGCTTTTGAGTTCCTTCATCAGCAACTCCTCACTGACTCCGTCTCTGTATTTGCCCGCAAAAGGTAGGCTTTCATGCCCAAACTCAAGGAGTATACCCCTTGCCCAGTTCTGAACCCTTTTGGCATGCATAACCGCATCCTGAAAGTTCTTAGTCCCGCCCTCAAAGGGAAGCTGTATCTCGGAAAGCCTTTCCAAAAAGAAATCTCCAAAAGGAACATCAAAGATTTTGCTAAGCTGAACAAGTTGATTGTAGGTAGGGAAGTCCTCTCCCGCCAGCCACTTGTCAAAGTTTTTAAACCTTTTGCGGGCCCTTTGGGCATTCTCAGGAAACCTTTGGGTTAACTCTCTGAGAATGTTTGGGTTTATGAAATCTACTTTCATTCCCTCATTGATTATAGCTAAACTAAATCAGAGGAGAATGAAAACCCAAGAAATCCTTTTTAGGAAAACCTCCGCCATTCCAAGCCCAAACTTTGGACTGTTTTCCCTTTACAAATACCCTGCCAAGTTCATCCCACAGGTGCCCGCTTTTGTTATGGAAAATTATGCTAAAAAGGGCATGCGTGTTTTTGACCCTTTTGCGGGCTTTGGAACGGTGGGCTACACTGCACGGCTCTACGGACTTGACTACGAACTTTGGGATTTAAACCCACTGCTTAAACACCTTCACTTTCTTTGTGAGATAGAACCTAAACCTTTAGACAAAAGCTTGGTTGATAAAATCAAAGCCCACCCTCAGGAGTTTTTGCCAAACTGGAGAAGCCTCTCCTACTGGCATCCAGAGGCGTTCCTGCCCATGCTTTCCAAAGCTTGGACTTTTTACCACCAGACTGCGGACGAACACACTAAAGGGCTTTTGCTTGTGCCACTTCTAAAGCTTACAAAACACTTCTCTTATGCAGATGAGAAACTTCACAAGCTATACAGGTCAAAGCATGCTAAAGAAAAGGTAGAAAGGCTTTTGAAGGAGGACTATCAAGGACTGTTTTTTGGTATGCTTGAGAGGGAGATTCAAAAAACTCTTCAAAAGCTTTCAGAGTATCAAACTCTTGGACCTCAAAAGGTAAAAAGCACGGTAAAGGCGGGCGTGGATGTGCTGGAAGAAGACCTAAAGGAACCTGTGAATATCCTTATCACTTCTCCACCATACCTTCAAGCCCAAGAATACATAAGAAGCACAAAGTTGGAACTCTTTTGGCTGGGCTACACAGAAAACTACATCTAAAGTCTCTCAAAGAAAGAAATTCCCTACAGGAAAGTTCCTGCTATAGAGGTCCTCTCTGAAACTTATCGCTTCTACAGAAAGTCCATTGAAGAAAAGCACTTGCTTGGGCTGTATGATAACTACTTTTTTGCCATTCTTTCCATGCTTGAGAGACTGTCTCAGAAGGTCTCAGACTACATGTTTGTTTTTGTAGGGCCTGCTAAAATACGAGGGCAAAAAATCCCAATACATGAGATTATCTGCCAGCACCTTACTGCTAAAGGAAACTGGGTGCATGAGAAAACCTACATAGACAGAATAGTCTCAAGGGTTATGTTCCGTGCGAAGAAAAATCCTGCCACAGGGCTTGAAGACCAAAGAACGGACAGAGAATTTCTGGTTGTCCTGAAAAGAAGATAAACTGGGTTAACTAAGTCAAAAGCAAGTTAGGGATAGTTGGTTAACTCCCTCTTGACTTTTCAGGGAATTTTGACTAAAATAATATCCTGAAGGAGGTGAAGCCATGGCAAGGGTAAGGTTAGTGGGAGCAGTTAATGCCGAGTTTGAGGTCAAGTATGGCCTCAATGAAGACCTTGAGCTTAAGGTCCACGATATTCCCATTGAGGTAGGTGGGAAAATCTACAGGGTGCTTGTGGGAGAAGGGGATCTGTCCCAGGTTCCCGAGAAGACACTACGGTTTATAGGGGATAGGATTGAGGGGATTTTAAAAAAGCAAAAGGATGTAATAGGGGTATCTGGGATTGGGAGCTTCTTCAGGTATGGATACATTGGCTGGATACAGGAAGATGGAGATTATGTGAGGGCTCTGCGTAAAAATGATTTGGGTAGGTTGATGTTGGATGCATACAAGCACAGGAAAACAGAAGCGGTAGAAGAGGTTCTAAACAGAAATCTCTTTTTCTTATCCGAAGGTGGTATGAGGGAGTTTGTTGGGCTAAAGAAGATGAAGGATGGGAGGGAGAAAATAGGAATGAAAGATAGCAAATATAAGTATGTGTAGCTACAAGGTCCTTACAGAGATAGAGAAAGCCCTCTTATCCCTCCCCCCACCCCCTGCGGGTGGAAAGGGAGGGGAAGGGTCCCGTGAGGGTTTTTGACGAAATATCTGCCCTTCTTCAGGCTTTATCCCTTCTATCAGCCAAATGCCTTCCACCTCCCGCCTTACCTTCACTTCCCACACATTAGGTTCTATCTCTCACTCCTCTAAGGACTGACTCCTCATAGCTTCTCCCTCACCTTTTTTAGCCTCTCCTCATCCTCCAAAAGCTCCTTCATCATCTCCATCAAATCCCACGCATCCGCATAGGAAAAGAAATGCACAAGCCTACCTTTGTCATCCCTCATCGTCGCACCCGCTTTTTGGTGCACTTTGCCTATCCACCAACCACACGCCCTGAAAAACTCCTTTATCTTCTCCCGCTTGAACTCGTCTACGCCTCTTTTCACCCTCTTCTCCATCATACTTATTATTTTAGCTAAAATCTTCAGAAATACAAGGTTAACTAACTCCTACCAAAAAACCAGATACTTAGTTAACTCCCTATTGACATTCTGGAAATTTTGACTAAAATAATATCCTGAAGGAGGTGGTGGCCATGAGGCAGTTAAAGTTAGAGATTTCTGTTTACAGGCGTGGTGATGTGTTTAAGCCCTATTTTTACAGGAAGTTTGTGCTGGAGGCGGAGTTAGAGGTAAAGGAGGGATTAGTTAGGATTTACAAGCTTGGGGAAGAGTGCTATTTGGGAATAGCTTTTGTGGATGGAGTGAGGGATGGGCTAACTGTTGTGAGGGAGAGAAGGAGGAAAGAACTGTTGCCTATTGGTTATGTGGATGAGGTAGGGAATTTTGTGCTGGTAGAGTGGGAAAAGGAGAAGCTTTTAGGAAAGGTTGCAAGGCTTGGAAGGTATGTGAAGGAATTTAGGGATTGGAGTGATATACCAGTGAAGGAGGACAATACTGACCCTGTGGATGCTTGCATCTACTGGAACATCTTAGACCTTCCTTATGGAGAGAATTCCAGTCAAGAGGAGTTAAAGTCTTTCCTATCCGTGAGAGCAAAAATAGGTGTAATCCAGTTCTATTTGCTAAGAAGAGTGGGCAGGGACAACATTGACCTATACATAGGAGTGGAACCCAATGGAAAGAAGGTCTTGGTGCAGGGTAAAGCGGGAGAGACCTATCTGGTAGAAGATGCCAACATTCCTCAGATAGCCAGCTTGCAAGAAGCCATTCACTTTTTGCAAAAAGTCAATGAAAACTTTGGCATTGAGGAAGTTTTTGTTTTGGATGAGAAAACCTTTGCCCTCACAGGACTATCTTCCCATCCCATCCTGTCAGAAATGGCAAAAAAGGTAGCTTAATAAAAACTATGGAGGTGGTGGTCATGGATGTAAAGGAACTTGTAAGAAGATGTGCCCAAGAGGCGCTAAAGCTTTCTCTTTCTTTAGAGGGTCTTGACGCCCTTGATAAGCAAAGGGCATACGGAAATGCCCTTATAGAGTGTGTGAGGAGGCATTTTACTAAGAAAGTTCTTCCTGACAAGGTAGGCTACGATATAGCCCACAAGTGCTTTTATGCTATTAAGTATCTGCCATTCACTTCCTACGATGCTTGGTGGTGTGATATAGACAGGGAAATTGTGCTTCTGAAAGTGGATTGGTGCCCTCAGGACATAGAGGGAGAAATCCAAAGGTATAGCCAAGAGGAAATAGAGTTCTGTTTTATAGACAAGGAGACCCAGAAGGCCCTTGAGGATGAACTCCAAAAGTATGTTGCCCTTGATTGTGAGGAACATAAGAGCACGCCAGCTTTGATGTGCTGGTGTGCGTCCTATATGGAAGAAAACAGTCCACTGGAAAAATGGAATGCTGTGGCACGAAAACTCAGGGAGGAATGGGAAGAGGAAAGGAAAGCTTGGGAGAGAGAAAAAGCCCAAAGGGAGGAAGAGGAAAGAAGGAGAAGGGAAGAAGAGGAAAGGCTGGAAAGGGAGAGGAAAGAAAGGGAAAGGCAAGAGAAAAGGGAAAAACTTCTAAAGGGAGAGGCTTATGTGGTAAAGGACAAGTATTTCAAGCGGTGCTACTACTTGGAGAGGGAAAACGGAAAGCTTGTTTTGAGAGTTCCCAAGTGGATGGCAGGGCACATCATTGGAAAAGGCGGGCAAAGGATAAAGCAGTTGCAAGAGTTTTTGGGAGAGAAGGTGTATGTAGAGACTTACGAGGATTTGGAACCCAAAAAAATTGAATTGAGTTTTGGGTGGTGAGAAAGGTAAAAACTGGTGGTGCTTAGGAAGAAAAAGAAATGAAAGCTTATGAGTATCTTGTGAGATGCCCAAGCTTTCCTCTCATCCAAAGAAAATTTCCTGACTTTGTAGAGTTTTCAAAGTCTGTAGAGGTTATCCCATGGCAGGAAGAGTTTGCAGTGGCGGACTACAACCCCGAGGTTATAGACTACCTTGAGTTTTTAGAAAAGCTTTTGCAGATGCAGGCTATCACTCAGGAGGAGTTTGAAAAAGAACTCTCTAAACTTCCCTCCTACGCCTCAAAAACGGGCGGAGTTGCATTCATAGAGGAAAATGTGGTTTCTTTCAGAGAAGAAAACCCAGAAGAACACATTGTAGTTCATGAAATAGGGCATTGCTATTTCAGGGAAAACGACCGTGTATGGAGTGCTTCATACGGCGGCGGAGAAAGCCTCTTTTGGTTAATCCTCAGAAAAGACCTACCTCTCAATGAATTAGCTGTGTTTCAATACCACTCATGGCTAAAAAGAACTCTGGAGGGACAAGTGAAAGAAGTGGCAAGGGAAGTCCTCAAAAAGCTTTCAAAACTGAACTTGCCCGTGTTCCCTCATATATACACATACCAGCTTTATGCGGGAACTATGGGCATAGATGCAAGCAAAATCCCAGGGCATCTACTTTTTGACTTGGAAAACAAGGAGTGGGAGAGGGTAAAGGTCTCAAGGGAAGGGCTTTTGTCTTTCTTTGCTAATCTTCTCGTAGGTGCAAGCCTTAGCGACAGCATATTCTCTGCATACTTGCAAGCCCTGTTCTTGCTATAAAACTTTCCACTCTCCGTCCTCTATACGAGGAAAGCCTTTCACACTGCCATTATACACGTATGCCCAAGCTTTTAAAGAAAACCCATCCTCAAAAACTACCTCAATGAGTTCCCGCCTATACAAAACAGGGACACCTTCCACCCAGTCAAGGGCTTGGAGGGCTTCCTCGGACACCTCATATACCTCTCCATACACTACGCCAACACCAGGGACCATAGCAGGATAGGGTCCCAAATCATACAACGCAAAGCCCTTTGCCTTTACTCGTCCTAAAAAGGGAAGGTTCTCTATAATCCAATGCCTTGACCCGCCTCTTTTAAGAGTGCCGTAGACAAAGAGGTAGTTTTTCAAGGCTGGTCTTTCCTCCATTCCTCTCTAAACTGAAACATACACTCCCTAAAAGCATCAAAACTCTGACTTTTTTCCAAGCACTCCTTTTCTACAGAAAGCATTCTCAGTCTCATCTTTTTGCACTGTTCCCAGTTCTGCTCACACCACTCCATACGACGCTTTAGACCTTCAGGGTTGGGAAACTCACGAGTTTGCTGGGAAAAGCCAGTGCCCAAAAGGGCAAAAGTCAAAACTAAAACTACCAACTTTCCCATAGCCAAACCTCCCACCATTTAGTATATACACTCCACAGCCTAAAGACATCCTTTGAAAGCCACAGCCCCTCATGCCTTACCCATCCCTTTGAAAGACTTGGACTAAAGAACGGCTTTTTATCCTCTTCAAAAAGCGTCAGAAGTCTTGCCCTTTCTCCTCTGTATCGGAGTAAGCCCTCCAGAAGCCCGTTTCCTGCCAAAAGCTTTTCATATTGCTTCCTCGTAAGCTTTAGCTGGTTTATATCCTCTACAAACTTTTTCACCTTTGGTGCACCCACGATGCCTTCATAACTCTCGCTAAACCGCCCATTAACAAATAGCAAGGCTTTTGTATCCTGAAGCTGGATTTCAAAGGGATGCGTGAATTCTGGGAGGATGTTTTTCTTTCCCTCTGCATCCTCTGTGGCAAGTCTAAAGTGGAGGACTGCCCTTGCGTGCCTTGAGTGAATAAAGTCTTTGACTGCCTTGTAAAACTCTTCTTTGTCCATAAAGCCCTTCTCATACACCCATTTTCCGTTATCCCAAACTGCATATCCGCCTCCGTGAGGAGAATACTCCCAACATCTATCAAACACCCTCCTGCTAACAACAGCACCCTCAGGCTTGTAGACTATTACACACATTGGGCAACTCCTTTATGCATGCTATACCCCCTTTCAGGATATTATTTTAGCTAAAATTCTCGCAACTATCAAGGGAAGGTTAACTAAGACAGAGGGAAAAGAAGGATAGTTAGTTAACCGCAGGTGGAAGTTTGTTAACAAGTTAGCAGGTTAACCAACAGTTCTCACTGGATTAGAACCCTCATAAATCTCCTTCAGCTGCTGTTTTATCTCCAAGCACATCCCAGAGAACGCAACAAGCTTTTTCACAATATCAATAAACTCTTCTACCCTTAGCATCGGGTCCCAAACAATGCCCGTGTCCTTGTCTTCTTCTCTCACTAAATACTCACCTACCCATCTGATAGGTGGATAGTTCCCTACCTTGCACTCAAGGGCAAACTCAGGAATACCCTGCACCTTAACCTTTCCGTTGATTAGAATTTCCCTGTTTTCTTTATCAAGCCTTACCCTCTCCACATACTCCTTAAGGGCATTTTCGTCGGCTATCACATTTAAACCCGCATACTCAGGGACTTCTCCCTTCTCCTCCTTCATCACCACCGCCCACACATACCGCTGGTAGGCAAGCTGCAAGCCTGCCAATTCCCTTCCAAGCTTTGAAATTTCCCAGAAGCTGTCAAGGATGGGCACCCTCGGAAGTTCTTTGCTGAGATTTTCTCTGAACCTTTCCACATAAGAGGGAGTAGAAAGCACGCCAAACACATAGAAGAAGATGTCTTCCTTTGTGATGTTAAGGTCGTTTAGGGCTTTTTGGAACAGTTTTAAGGCTTGGTCTGGGATGTTGTCCTGCTTTTGAAGGGTTATGCCATAAAGCGTTTTCGCCTCAGTGTAGATGTAGAGGGGGAAGAGCTGGGTATTATACATAAACCCATAATCAACAATCCTGTCTGTAATGAATGCATCAAACCAATCGGCACCTCTACCACTTACCACAATCGCCAAATTCCCCGCATCGGGCGTTGGGAAGATGAAGGGGAGGCGATAGGTGCCAGCATTAAAAACCTTATCAAAATACACTTGCATAGGAACAAATGGTCTATAAAAGGCAGGAAACACTCTATCGTCTTTGAACCTCTGATTTTCCTTAAGCCTAAACAACCAATCCTTTAGGGTATTATCCCATTTTATTCTCCTTCGGTCTTTTTCTACCATCTCCTCCACATTATCGGGCGTTATCTCTCCATTCCACACCCTTTCCAAGTGTTCATTGAATGTGTCTATCAGTCTTTCCATATGCTTTCTAAGTTCATCCCTTGAGAAGTTATAAGCGTAGGCGTCTCTACTTGTGTTCAAACCTAACGAATATTCATCAAACACTGTAATGTCATGCTTATTCCTCTTATCCCCCAGCTTCACAAAGTTTTCAAACTCCTCCTCGCCTTGGTCTATCCAGTCATGGCTTTGGTTTGGCTGTATCTCCTCCCATGGGATTTGGTCAGGCTGGTCTTCCCATTCTCTTAGTTCTGCAAACTTCTCTTCCTTTGTGGCATAGTCTTTAACTGCCCTGTAGAATATCTTGGCAAGCCCTTTTTTGTCCTTTCTTTTTACCAAAAACAGCAAACATACGCCTGCACGGGATTGGTCTCCAAAAACATTTTCCGCCTGCCTTCTCCTTTCCTCTCCACTTTTCTTTGCATCTCCCTTTAGGTCGTAAACATAGACTTCTGCAAACTCCTCACTTAGGGCTTTCCTTACGCCTCTTCCTGCTAAACCCTTTAACCATCCGTTATTTAAAACAAAGCCTATCACTCCCTCCTCTATCCTGTCGCTTGCCATCCTAAGGGCTTGGATATATGTATCGTATAGGCTATTTACATTTGTAGTTCCCAATTGCTTGGAATACTTTGCGTAGGTCTGTCCAATTCTCATTCTCAGGTTCCTATACTCCACATTTCGCCTTCCCACATTTTCGTTTTCCCTTCCTGCCCTCCATGGTGGATTGGAGATGATTACATTTACCTTTGCCTTTAACTGGGCATCTATTAACTCCTTGAATTTCTCAGGAATAATCATGGGAAGCTTGGGTGCTTGCTTCTCATATAGCTTCTCCATCAGAGAAAAGCTGTCTGTCCAGAGGGCAGTCTCAAAGGGAAGGTGCTTTCCTGTCTTTCTGGCTATTGTGCTTTCTATGTTTTTAACCATTGCCATGTAAGGAAGGAGAAGGATTTCATTTGCCCAGATTTCTTTCCTCTGAAGTTTTTCCTCAAGCTTTTGAGGGTCCATGTTCTCTACGGCAATGCTTATGAAGGTGCCCATGCCCGCAAAGGGCTCCAGAATAACCACGCCCTCATCGTCTAAACTTTTGCCAAAGTGCTTTTGAGTCAGGTAATTCACAAACTTGACTATGAAAGAGACCAAGGGCACAGGCGTGTAGGCTATTCCCACTTCATCGGCGGTCTCTTTGAAGGCTACGCTGAAAAAGTTTGTGTATAAGTGTCTTAAGAACTCCTGCCTTTCCTCTTCGTTTCTTAGCCCGCTTGCTTTAGCTTGGACTTGCTCGTAGAACTTGTCTAACTCCCTTATGTTGTTCTGTAGAAAGTGCTTGAAGTATTCAAAGATGCTGTCAAGGATTTCATCCACTTGGCTTTTTTGCTCAAAGACCGCATCAAATATGGGCTTGGTGAGGATGTATTGGACTATGAGGTTTATGGCGTCTTGGTCTGAGATGCTTTCGTTTAAAAGGGTGGTAAGTGCCCTCCGTAGTTCCTCAAACTTTTGCCTAAAGGTTGGGTCTTTCTCAAGGGCAATCTGGACATGGTCTTTGAGGTCTTGGGCGGTCTTTGCGGTTTCCTGTGCCCAGTCTTTAAGGAAGATAGCACCAAGCCTAAAGCTTCTCACAATCTTGGTGGAGAGATACTTCCTTATGGGTTCAAAAAAGCTTGGTTGGGTATTTCCTCTATCCAGTATAATCACACGTTCTCTGTTTGGGTCTATCTCCCTCGTGCGGTTCCCATCCTCTATGAGGATTACCCTTATCTGGGATTGGAAGGCACTGTCCAGAGAGGCAACTGCATTCAAGACCTGCCACAGGGTTTTGTAGGAAGTCCTCTCTATTTGTTCGTCTATGTTTTCCCTGTCTGTGGAGACCACCAGTGGAATAAACACAAGCCCAAACTCTTTGTTCTGGGCTTTCCTGACTACCCTTCCGAGGGCTTGGATGATGTCTACGACGCTTTCCTTCGGGTCAAAGAAAGCCACAAAGTCCAGTGCTGGAACGTCTATACCCTCAGTGAGAACCTTAGCATTGGTAAGAATGTGAGATTTCTCTCCACCCTCTCTAAGCCAGTTAATCTTGTTTCTCTTTTCAAACACAGACATATTGCCGTCTATGTGCTGCACCTCCGCAGGAGATTGGGTGCCAAAGTATTCTCTAAAGACCGCTTCAAAATCCTCCGCAACCCGTTTAGACTTGGACACTCTATTCACAAAGACTATCCCTCTTTTGATTGAAAGGTTGAGTGGCGTTCCGTCTTCGTTGAGAACTTCTCCCTTGATAAGCTTTCCAAGTCCTACAAGCTTGGTGGTATCGTCTATGCTTAGGCTGTCTTGAGACAGGAGATACTCGTATAACTTCTCTTGAACTTCCTTTTTATCCACAGTCATAACCACTATGCGGTAGGGAGAGAGATACCCTTCCTCTATAGCCCTTCTAAAGCTGTATTCAAAGAATGTGGGTCCAAATATATCCTCATCACTCATATCAAAAATCTTCACAAGGTTCTCTTCCTCTATCCTTTCCTTCTCTTCCCTCTCCACATCAAACACCTTTGGAGTGGCGGTCATGTAAAGTCTTTTTTTGCCTTTGATGTTTTCGTTGCTATGGACAAGCTTAAAGTTTGTCTCCTCTCTTTTGCTAACTCCTGCAGTTCTATGGGCTTCATCGCATATTATCAGGTCAAACTCAGGAAGTCCTCTCTGCTGGGCGTCTTTTATAACATCTAATGATTGATAGGTGGAAAAAATCACATTCAGCTTGTCTTCCTCAAGCCTAAAAGCCCTGAGAAGTTCCTCTGCTGAAGTGGTGGCAGGGAAAGAAAGAAGACTTCTGCTATTCAGTTCATCATCCCTTCCCACGCCCTTATCGGAAACCACCGCATAGGCGTGTATGGG
>WYEK01000038.1 GCA_009903855.1 Thermocrinis sp. | reverse complement strand
GTTAGCTATGTGGCGGTAGAGTTGGCAAAGCAGATCTTTGGAAATCTAAGCAAGGCGCAGGTGCTTTTGATAGGTGCGGGAGAGATGGCGGAGCTTGCTTCAAAGTACTTTAAAAAGCTAAAGGCAAGCATATTTATTGCCAACAGAACATACCAGAGGGCTTTGGAATTGGCAAGGGAGCTGGAGGGCAACGTGCTGAGATACGAGGAACTGCCAGACCATCTTCATAAGTTTGACATAGTTCTTGTATCTACAGGTGCAAAGGGCTATGTGCTCACCAAGGAGATGGTAGAAAACGCAATGAAAAAGAGAGACTATCGCCCCATGTTCATCATAGACATCTCTGTACCCAGGAACGCAGACCCAGACATAGAAAGCATAGACCAAGCCTTCCTGTATAACATTGACGACCTTAAGGGTATAGCCCAAGAAAACTTAAGGGGTAGGCTCAGAGAAAAGGAGAAGGGGGAGATCATCGTCTGGGACGAGGTGGAAAAGTTCTTCCGTTGGCTTGAGCTTCTTCCCGTAGAGGAAAAGATCGTGAAAATCAAAAACTATTGGGCGGATGTGGAAAAAAGGGAGCCAAAGTTTAGGAGATTTTTGCACCTTGCCCTTGAAGAGATAAAAAGGAATCCTTCAGATAGTGAAAAGTTGATTAAAATACTCCTTGAGGAGGTTAAAGAAGATGGAAACAAGGCCAGAGAGCTATCCTATGTCCATAACCGAGTTGATGGAGCTGGAGTCTGAATACTCCATAAAGGCGTACATACTCATAAAGGCAGACCCCAGAGAGATCCCGTCAATAATGCTCGCCCTTTCCACCTTTGAAGGCGTCAGAACCGCGGATGTAGTAACGGGTCCTTACGACATTATCGTCTTTGTGGAGGTAAAAAATCAAGACGAACTGGGAAGGTTGGTTATAAACAAGATCCACTCCTTGGAGGGGGTGAAGGAGGCTTTGACCTGCGTAGTGGTCAGAATATGAACTACCCAAAGGTTGTGGAGGAAGAGGACAGGATAATCGTTATATACTCGGATGAGCCCCACCACTACGTGGAGGAGGATGACGGCGTTTTGATATATTACTCTAAGCTTTGGGAAGTGGTTAAAATAGTTATCAAGAAGGATGAAAAACATCACATCATTAAGCTCTGACTTTCTTGTGATAAGGGGGGGCAGACCGCTAAGGGGAAGGGTAAGGGTCTCCGGTTCAAAAAACGCAAGCCTTCCCATACTCATAGCAAGCCTTTTAACCGAGGAGCCCTGCATTGTAAAAAGGGTACCTAATCTTTTAGATGTTAAAACTACCTTTGAGCTCTTAAACACCCTTGGGGCACAGGTGCATTTTGAAGAGGGGAAGGCTTTTGTCCATGCGCAGGCGTTGAACTCTTACCTTGCACCAGACCATATAGTCAGAAGGATGAGGGCTTCTATACTTGTGGCTGGTCCCCTTTTGGCACGGTTTGGTCGGGCGGTGGTAGGTATGCCCGGTGGCTGTTCCATAGGTGCAAGGCTCATCGACCAGCATCTAAAAGTCTTTGAAAAGGGAGGGGCAGTTATAAACGTGAAAGAGGGTTACCTTCATATGGAGGTTCAAAAAATAAAACCGGTGGAGTATACCTTTGAGGTTATAACTGTTACGGGCACAGAGAATGCCCTTATGTTTTTGAGCAGATGTCCAAAGAGAAGCATTCTCAGAAACGTCGCCCTGGAGCCAGAGGTGATGGACCTGGTGGAGGTTCTTAGAAAGATGGGTGTGGAGATAGAGGTGGAAGGAAGGACTATGATTATAAGGGGAAGGGAGGATTTGGCGGGCTTTGAGCACGAGGTAATACCGGACAGAATCGAGGCGGGCACCTTGGCGGTGGCGGGCTTTTTGACGGGTGGAGAGGTGCTCATAGAGGGTGTTAGGGTAGACCACATGGGTGCCCAGATAGAAAAGTTAAGGGAGGCGGGTGCAAAGGTGGAGATCTTGGGCATAGACCGGGTTAAGGTTTGTGGGGACGGAAGACCGGAACCTTTAGAAATATCCACCGCAGAGTATCCGGGCTTTCCCACAGACATGCAAGCCCAGTTTATGGTTCTGTGCACAGTGGCAAAGGGTATCTCTCACATAACGGAAAACATCTTTGAGAACCGCTTTCAGCATGTAAATGAGCTTCAAAGAATGGGGGCAAACATAAGCCTTAGGGGTAGAACTGCCATCGTACACGGTGTAGAAAGATTGAGCGGAGCGGAGGTCTTTTCCACGGACCTGAGGGCAAGCGCCAGTTTGGTTTTGGCAGGGCTCATTGCAGAGGGAACAACCACAGTCAGGGACATATACCATTTAGACAGAGGTTACGAAGGCTTAGAGGAAAAGTTAAACCAACTTGGTGCAGACATAGAGAGGATAAAGGATGCAAACACTGCTGGATAGGGCAAAGATTTTACAGTCTGCGCTCCCTTACATTAGGGAATTCTACGGAAAGGTCTTTGTCATAAAGTATGGCGGTTCTGCCATGGTAAACGAACAACTAAGGGACAGCTTTGCCCGTGATGTGGTGCTCTTGGCTTACGTGGGTATAAAGGTGGTAGTGGTCCATGGGGGAGGACCACAGATAAGCCAAACCTTGGAAAAGTTCGGTCTAAAGGCGCACTTTGTGGGTGGCGTCAGAAAGACGGATGAAGAAACCATGCATGTGGTGGAGATGGTGCTCTCGGGGGACATAAACAAGGACATAGTTGCCCTCATAAACACCCACACCAAAAAACCTATATACGCGGTGGGACTCTCCGGAAGGGATGGGGAGCTATTGAGGGCAAAAAAGCTTGACAAGGAAAGCTACTTTAAAGAGCTTGGTTTAGAGGTGCCAGAAGAAGACCTTGGCTTTGTGGGAGAAGTGGAGGAGGTGAATGTGGAACTACTGCAGACCCTCCTTGAAAGAAACTACATCCCGGTTATTGCACCGGTGGGTGTAGGAGAAGGTGGTAAGGCTTACAACATAAACGCAGACCTCTGCGCGTCAAAGATAGCACAAGCCCTGAAGGCGGAGAAGGTGATCTTTTTAACGGACACGGAGGGTGTAAAGGACAAGGATGGTTCGCTCATATCCACCCTGTCCGCCCAAGATATTCCAAGACTTATCTCCGAGGGTGTGGTAAAAGGAGGCATGATCCCAAAGCTCAAGAGCTGTATGTCCGCCTTAAAGGAAGGAGTAAAGAAGGTGCATATAATAGACGGGCGCGTGCCCCACTCCATACTTTTGGAAGTTTTTACCGACGAAGGAATAGGAACGCAGATCGTTCCGTAGTCTAAGCCCTTTTGTTCCAAAATCCTCTCTCTTTCCTCTCTTTGAAGGTTAGTTCTATACTGTGAAGGGAAAGTTCTTTTAGAACCCTTGCCTTTTCTTTTTCTGCATTCTCAAGCCTTCTTTTTGCATACTCCACATACTCCTCGGAGATATCTATACCTATGTATTTCTTTCCCAAAAGCTTAGCGGCTACAAGGGTGGTTCCAGTTCCACAGAAAGGGTCTATAACAATTCCATCCTCTTCCTCAAGCAAGCTTGCTATGATCCGTGTGGGAAGTTCTATGGGAAATACTGCAGGATGCTCTTTATGTCCTTGCTCTGGGCGGATCTCCCATATGGATGTCAATTTGGCGTGCTTGGGCTTTAACTCTTTTGGCTTTCCTTTCACAAGCCAATAAATTCTTTCTTCCACCTGCCAAAACCTCCATCCTCTTATGTTGCCCGCAATTTTTCTGTTCCAAATGATCTCCTGCCATATGTTCCACTTGGTTTTAAGTAACCACTGTAAGGGATGGATCATTTTCCCGTCTTCGTAGCGCACTTTGTGATTGTAGAAAAAGGAGCTTCCTTCTTTCATTACCCTATAGAGCTCATTTAAAACCTCCACCTGCCAGCTTTGATACTCCTCCTCTGGCATAACATCCCTGTAGCCCTTGTATCGGACTTTATCCACTAACCAACCACCGTGCTTTTCTTTTTTGTTGTATGGTGGAGAGGTGATGCCTAAATCTATACTTTCATCTGGCATTTTCCTTAAAACTTCCAGGGCATCACCACATATAACTTGGTTGATAAACTTTTCTATACCTTCCATTTTTTAAGTCCCTCAAAGTATTTTGTAAGGTCCCTTGAGAGGTAATCCTTAAAACTGTGCCAATCATCCCTTAAATAGGCAAGTTTCAAAGAAGGACAATCTTTATAATCCCTAAAGGAAAATCCGGCTGAACGTAAGTATTCTCCCTCCCTTCTTTGTCCCTCCGGAAACCTACGTTCAAGCAAACCTTTAAGCTTTTCCCTTAGGCACTCAAACTTAAACTCAAAGATGTATATAAGCTTCCCTCCCACAAAACCGCTAACCAAAATTATAGGATTATTTTCCAAATCCCTACTAAACCTTTCCAATGTGTAGTCGTTAAAACTTCCACCACCGTTTAGTTTTTTCCTAGGGTCATCCGTATTTTGAGGTTTGACCTCACAATCAACTCTCCTTCCAGCATCCACATCCATTCTGTATCCGTTGTATCCGAGCTTTTCCGAGTTTGGTTGAAAGCCACACATCCACAAAGTGGTTAATTCTCTGAGTCTTGATGAGTTTTTGTCATTAAAGTAAAGGGTCAAAAGGTCTATACAAAGGGCTATCAAGGAAGGTTTTGAAAGTCCGTTTAAGAATTGGACAAGTTCCTCAGAAGACCTCGTTGAATATAGCTCAATAGTCTTCCTTAAGTTGGGGTTTGTCATGTAAGCTTAATTATAATACCCACTAAACCTATACGGAGACACTCACGGGTGCTTTTGAGAACTATTGCCTTTTGCAAACTATTAGCTTAAACTTTCTTATGAATATGAGTGAGAAAGTTTATATCTACGACACCACTTTAAGGGATGGTTCCCAAGCGGAAGGAGTGAATTTTTCCATAGAGGATAAGCTCAGGATCATAAAAAAGCTTGACGAGTTTGGTATAGATTACATTGAGTGCGGTTGGCCAGGCTCAAACCCAAAGGATACACTGCTCTTTGAAAAACTAAAAAATATCAAACTAAACCACTCAAAGATTGTTGCCTTTGGTGCCACAAGGAGACCAGGAAAAAGGCCAGAAGAGGACCCTCAGCTTGAAAACCTGATAAAAGCCCAACCGCAGGCAATAACCATCTTTGGAAAAAGCTGGGACCTGCATGTGTTAGAAGCCCTCAGAACTACCTTGGAAGAGAACTTGGACATGGTGGCTGGAAGCATAGCCTATCTAAAAAGGTACGTGCCGGAGGTGATCTTTGATGCGGAGCATTTTTTTGATGGATACAAGAGAAACCCCGAGTATGCCCTAAAGGTAATCCAGTATGCCCTTGAGGGTGGGGCAGATTGGATAGTTTTGTGCGATACCAACGGAGGATGTTTGCCCCACGAAGTCTATGAGATCACGAAAAAAGTAGTGGAGACCTTTCCTGAGGCAAAGATAGGCATCCATGCCCACAACGATGCAGACACCGCTGTTGCAAATTCTATAATGGCAGTTTTGGCTGGGGCGAGGCAGGTGCATGGCACCATAAACGGCATAGGTGAAAGGACGGGCAACGCCAACCTCTGCTCTATAATACCCAACCTTCAGCTAAAGCTTGGCTTTAGTGTGGTGTCCGAGGAAAACCTCAAAAGGCTCACCGAGCTTTCCCACTTTGTGGCGGAAATATCCAACATGCCCGT
>WYEK01000028.1 GCA_009903855.1 Thermocrinis sp. | reverse complement strand
CGAGACGCAGCGTGCTCCACCCTTATGCCAAAGCCCCCGGGTGCATAATAGCGTTCTATAGTTCCTATGCTTGGAGCAAAGCCCTTTTGGGGATCCTCTGCGTTGATCCTACACTCTATAGAGTAGCCATTGAATTTTATGTCCTCCTGCTTGTACGGTAGACGTTCTCCCGCTGCGATGAGTATTTGCCACTTGACTATATCCACGCCCGTGACCATTTCCGTTACAGGATGCTCCACCTGAATACGGGTATTCATCTCAATAAAGTAGAGGTTGCCCTTTTCATCTCCCACAAACTCCATAGTACCTGCGTTATAATAGCCGATCTCCTTTGCCGCCTTTACCACCAACGAACCGTAATACTCCCTTTGCTCTGGAGTTAGCAGTAGAGAGGGGGCGATTTCCACCAGTTTTTGGTTTCTCCTTTGAATGGAGCAGTCCCTCTCACCCAGATGGATCACATTTCCGTATTTGTCTCCGAGAACCTGAAATTCTATGTGTTTAGGGTTCTGTATGTACTTTTCCAGCAGGAGGTCTCCCCTTCCAAAAGCCTTTTGGGCTTCGTTGTAAGCAAGTTCGTAGTTCTTTAAGAGTTCTTCTTCATTTCTACAGATCCTTATACCCCTTCCACCACCACCAGCGGAAGCCTTTAGCAGAACCGGAAAGCCTATTTCCCTTGCTATGTGAAGGGCTTCCTTTTCATCCTTCAAAATACCATCACTACCGGGCACAGTGGGAAGACCAACCTTTTTGGCAACCTCCTTAGACCTTGCCTTATCTCCCATTAACTCAATAACCTTCCAGTGGGGACCTATAAAGGTAATACCCTTCTCTTCACAGAGCCTTGCGAAGTGTTCGTTTTCCGCCAAAAAGCCATAACCCGGATGGATAGCTTCCGCCCCTACCTCCAGAGCCAGGTCCACGATCCGCTCCGCGTTCAGGTAGGTATCCAAGGGATTTACCCCTATCATGTACGCCTCGTCTGCCATCTTCACATGTCTTGCGGTGGATTCAATCTCGTTGTATATGGCCACCGTTTGTATTCCCAGCTCCTTGCAAGCCCTTATGATCCTGCAGGCTATCTCTCCTCTGTTGGCAACCAAAACCTTCTTAAACATATCTGCCTCCTACCTCACAATCTCAATCTTGTATTCAATTGGTGCAACTTTATTTATCATGTATGCAATGGAACATGTGCCCGGGTCAAAGATGGTCTTATCAAGGGCTTTTTTCACATCCTCCTCAGACACATCCCCTTTAACTTTCACAAAGAGATAGATTTTAGTGAATACCTTTGGATAGCCTTCTGTGATCCTCTCTGCGTCTGTTTCTATTTCTATGTGCTCCGTGTGTTTTCCCTCTTTGTGAAGGGCTTCATAAAGATGTATCCCCACACAGCCCGCTATAGAATGGAAAAGCAGTTCGGGAGGTCTTATGCCTCTACCTTTACCACCCACATAACCTGCAGCGTCTATAGGCACTTCTCTTCCGGCCTCACCAATGCCTACAAAGTGAAAATCTTCCTTTTGGACCACCTTAACCTTCATACAAACCTCCTAAAAGGAAAATTTTTAGGGCTAAATATTATACACCATCTGAACAAAAATAATTGCTTTTTATCATAGACTTTTGGCTACGGTTCTTCCTCTCTGCCGAAGGCTCCGCATCTACGCCAAGCCCAGTAGCCTGAGAAAAGCGGTTTACTATGTTTGGGCTTTAAAAAGGCTTCTGTAAGAACAGAGACGGGAGCTGAGAGCACTGCACCCGGGAGTTTATAAAAAATTTATGGCTTTAAAGTAAAATTGAAAAGTAATGGACATACTGGAAGTAAATACACCGGAGCTTTTGGAAAAGCTAAAGTCCTTAGAACTAAAAGTTTGGAAAGGCTCCAGCGATCTTGATGTAAGAGAACTTATAGGACATAAAAGGGCTTATATTTTTAGAGCTTCAACGCAGGAAGTAGGATATTTAATCTATAGCTATAGAAAAGACAGAGCCTACATTGAGGATCTAGTAATTAGTGATTCATCTCACTTTATATCCATAATGAGAAGTATAGAGAATATCTTTAAGCCTTTGTCCATAGTTGCCCTTATAGAACCACACTTTATGTGGTTTTTCTCACCTACAAGAAAGAGAATATTTAAAAACTCAGGTTATAAATTAAGTAAAGTTAGGAAGTTTAACCTCTTTGGTGAAAGCTTCCTTTATGTGAGGTTAGTGTATGAAGGTTCTTCTGGTTGAAGACGAAACAGACTTGGCCATTCCTATAAGTAGGTTTTTATCCTCCGCAGGTTGGGACTGTGCAGTAGCCAAAAATTTAAACTCTGCCCTTGAGTTTCTTGAAAGGGAAGTTTTTGATGTGTGTGTGCTTGATCTTTTTCTTGGTAAGGAAGACGGCACTAAGCTCATACCAATACTGAGCGATAAAAACATCCCCATCATAGTCCTAACAGTAGTAGATGACGTCTCTGTAAAAGTAAAGTGTTTAAGAATGGGAGCTGACGATTATGTGGTAAAACCTTTTAACCCGGAGGAGCTCTTAGTAAGAATGGAGGCGGTTCTTAGAAGAGTTAAAAACATAAGCAAGAGTAGAACCATAGTTTACGAAGATATGGAAATAGACCCCTTTTCTATGACTGTGCGCGTAAAGGGGGAGATCCTTCCACTTTCCAAAAAGCAGGTAATGATACTTATAAAGCTCCTGGAAAATGTAGGAAAGGTAACCTCTTATGAAACTCTGTTTTCTTACGCATGGAGCTCTTACGAAGATGCAAGCATTGACGCCCTAAGGACCCATGTTTACAATCTAAGAAAAATACTAAGAAATTACGGATTTGATATAGTGAGCTATCCAGGAATAGGATACACCTTAAAGTATGAAAAGTCCAAGGAATCTGTATAAGGCTTTCCTTTTTAATTTTTTGAAATTCCTTCTGCCCATAGGTACTTTCTTCACGTTCAGTTTTTGGACCTTTAAATCATACATAAATGACTTAGAAAGCGACCACCTTTTAAAGACAGGTGAAAAGCTCGTAGATTTCTTGGTCCACGACGAGGATTTTTTGGACAATAAGTACTTTGGCTCCGAATATATAATTCTTATAACGGACAGTAAGGGAAGAATTCTTAGCTCTAATATAAAGTTGGATAATTTAAGGGACATAAGCTACTTGATAAACCTAAAGCCTATGCCTAGTCAAGTTCAGGAGATTAGTAATTACTTAGTTTATGTGGATGCATTTCCTTGCGGTAATTCTTTCTGTAAGACAATCGTTGCACTTTCTAAGTCAAAGATAGAAAAGAAAGTAAATTTACTTCTTCTTTCTTCCCTCTTTTCTTCTATCATAACAGCTTTGCTTATAGCTTTCCTGTCTGTGCTTGATATAAGAAAACATCTGCAGGACTATGAGCTTTACTCGAAAGAGCTAAGGAAGGTTGCCCTTTATTTGTCCCATGAGGTAAAAACTCCTCTAAGTATAATACTCATGAACATGTCTCAAATAAAGGCGGATGATGAGGTAAAACAAGCTATAGAGAGAGCCATAAAGCGTATCATAAAGCTTATGAAAAATCTAAAGGTACTTTCGGAACTTGAATTAAAACCTAAAAGCATAACACTGATAAACATAAAGGGTCTTATATCTGAGCTTGTGGAGTTTTACCAAGCTAATCTGCACGCCAAAAACCTAACAATAAGCATTAATCATGTTCCCCATGTACAAGTGCTCTCCGATTACGAGCTAATTTACACCCTGTTTCTTAACTTACTGGACAATGCAGTAAAATATGCTAAGGAGGGTACAGAGATAAAAATAAGCGGAGAGCTTAGAAACGACAGGCTAAAGGTGTTTATAAGCAATATAACTGATGAGAAAAGTTCCCTTGATATGGAAGATAAGTCTTACGGATTAGGGCTTACCATAGTGGATGAAATAGCTAGAAGACTGGGCATACAGGTAAGTTTTAAAAGGGATGCTTCTCTTTTTACAGTAGTGGTGGATATGCAAGTAAATAAAGAAGAGTGATGCTTTTCCTCCTATATATACTTTTTGAGTTTGTGGATACTATATTTTCGTCTTTTTTAATTTACGTCTATTTTCCGTCAAAAAGCTATGGGATCTTTAACGCAAGCACCTACGGTTATGCTATAACTATAGCCAATGCGTTAGGCTTTCTACTCTTGTTAATCGGTCTGTATGCTTTCAACGTATTGAATTACAGTTTTTATGTTATCACACTTAGCTTTATTTGCTTCCTAATAGTATCTTTCTCTAATAGCTCTTTTGTGTTGGTTTTACTTTTTCTTTTTGTGGTATTTCACACAGCGTTTTTCTTCTGGTATGAGGTGTTGGCAACCAAATTTGAAAAGTTTGAAATTGCAGTAGGACTATCTTATGCAAGTGGTTTTTTGGCTTTGGGTTTGCTTATGCTCTTTGAAAGCCCAAATTTACCTATCCTGGCCATACTTTACTCTCTGACCTTAATTTTCATGCTTTCCCTAAGAGGTGTTCCTTTCAGCATTAAAGGTCTAAGTCTTTCTCAAATAAAGGAACCTAAGTTTTTAGCGGAGGTGTTTACAGTGTGGGTTATGGGTGAGTATGCAGAAGTTTTGTCTTCTATGGCATATTATATAATTAGAGACAGCTCTACACTGTCTGAAGCTTATATACATAGGCTTTTCGGTATAGCTTTAATTACCGCATTTTTCTGTGCCATACTTTCGCCTCTCTTGATAGAAAAGCTTGGCATAAAAAACTTTGGAACGCTTACCATCTTGATCATGATTAGCATACCTGTCTTTCTGGGCTTTACCAGTTTTTTTACCCTTCTTGCAGTAATGGTAGGCATAAGTATAGCCTTTTACTGGGTATTCTTCCGCACATATCTTTACTATAGGTATCCAAAAGAAGAGTACATACAAAGGTTCATGTTCTTTTACTTTGCGTCGCATCTTGGAGGTATTTTCCTATACTCTACGCTACTTGGGCTTTTTCATAGTCATCAGCTCAGTCTTTTGGCTTTTTCTGCGTTGTTGATCCCAGCACTTGTTTTAAATCTTCTGTTTATGTGAGTTTAACTTTAAGCTTGAGTCTATAAAATGTATAGGTGAGAAATTCTGAGAAGCTGGAAAAATCCTCTGACAAAGAGCTCTCAATGAGCAGGGGTTTATAATACCTTAAGTTGATATCTTCGCCAAAAACTGGTTTATAATAGAAGAAGGTTTTGTTTTGAGGGTTCCACTGGGACCCTTGTTCAACTTGGCAACTGAATATGGGTTGATGTGCCCTACCGGTGGGCTGTTTCAATTTTGAGAGGGAGGAAGTTTTGATTTTCAAGCTTTTTGGGAGGCAGTATCACCGTAAAGCCGTAATTATGTAATGCCGTAATGCTGTAATTATGGTCAGTGGCGGAAAGCGTTGGGAGACAGGGGTTTAAATTTGATAACAACAGACTCAACTTTGCATGATCTCGGATTTCGGAAAATTAACTTCATTTGAAAAGGGTGCCACCTTGACAAAATGATTGATATGTCTTATTTTGGTTGATGTGGTGATTTGGGGTTCTAAGCCCACCGTGTGGGATGGTGACTAAAGGTTTTCATAAGTATTATTATAACACATTTTTACGTTCTAAGCCCACCGTGTGGGATGGTGACAAACCTTTGCAAGAAACACTGATAAAGCTTGACCCTATGTTCTAAGCCCACCGTGTGGGATGGTGACGAGTTTCAAACGATATTCTCAAGGTTGCAAGACGCAAGTTCTAAGCCCACCGTGTGGGATGGTGACA
>WYEK01000143.1 GCA_009903855.1 Thermocrinis sp. | reverse complement strand
TACTAGGTGTTCAGAGGCTTTTAAAATATTGCCTGTGCGGAGTGTGTCTTTTTGGCACACTTTTTGCACAAAAACTATACAGGAGGTTGGAAAATGAAAAAGATAGAGGCGATCATCAAGCCTTTTAAGTTGGATGAGGTAAAGGATGCCTTAGTGGAGTTAGGCATAGGGGGCATGACCGTCACGGAAGTTAGAGGCTTTGGTCAGCAGAAGGGACACACGGAAATCTACAGAGGCACAGAGTACGTCATTGACTTTTTGCCCAAGGTCAAGATTGAGGTGGTGGTAAAGGACGAGGATGTGGAGAAGGTGATAGAGACTATAATGAAGACCGCCCAGACAGGAAGGGTGGGAGACGGTAAGATCTTTGTCATTCCCGTAGAAGAGGTGGTCCGAATAAGGACGGGAGAAAGAGGTGAGCAAGCTATATAAAAAATCCTATAAAGGAGGTCAAACCATGCCAAAGTATTCACCGGAGGAGGTGCTGAGCCTCATTGAGCAGGAAGGGGTCCAGTATGTGGACCTCCGATTCTCTGACCTTTTTGGTCAGTGGCAACACTTTACCATCCCAGCCTACGAGCTGTCCCTCTCTACCTTTGAAGAGGGTAGAGGTTTTGACGGCTCCTCCATAAGGGGTTGGCAGTCCATACACGAGTCGGACATGCTAGCCATTCCCGACCCAACCACTGCCTTCATAGACCCATTCATGGAGCCAAAAACCCTTGTGATGATATGCGACATTTATGACCCCATCACCAGAGAACGCTATGGCAGAGACACCCGTTATATAGCCCAAAAGGCAGAGCAGTACTTGAGACAAACTGGCATAGGAGACACCGCCTACTATGGACCTGAGGCGGAGTTTTTCATCTTTGACTCGGTGGAGTTTGGCACCTCCGCCAACTACGCCTTCTGGAAGGTGGACTCAGAGGAAGGATGGTGGAATAGGGAGATTACTTCTTCTGGCTACAAGATACCCCACAAGAGGGGCTACTTCCCAGTGCCACCTTTGGATAAGACCCATGCACTCCGCAACGAGATGGTATCCATTTTGTCCCAGCTTGGTATTGTGGTAGAACTGCACCACCACGAGGTTGCCACTGCCGGGCAAGGAGAGATAGACATACGCTACGATTCCTTGGTGAATCAGGCAGACAAGCTGTTCATCTACAAATATGTGGTTAGAATGGTGGCTCACAAGTATGGTAAGTTTGCCACCTTCTTGCCCAAGGTTCTTCCCAACGATAACGGAAACGGTATGCACACCCACTTTTCCATATGGAAGGATGGGCAAAACCTCTTTGCTGGATCCGAGTATGCGGGCGTCTCTGAGATATGCCTTTATGCCATAGGTGGTATTCTGAAGCATGGACCTGCACTGACCGCCTTCACAAACCCCACCATAAACTCTTACCACAGGCTTGTGCCCGGTTTTGAGGCACCTGTAAGGCTCGCCTACTCTGCAAGGAACCGTTCCGCTGCAATAAGGATCCCCACCTACTCCCAATCTCCCAAGGCAAAGAGGATTGAGATCAGGTTCCCAGACCCCACCTGCAACCCATACTTGGCTTTCGCCGCCATACTGATGGCTGCAATAGACGGAATAGAGAACAAAATCCATCCCGGAGAGCCCTTTGACAAGGACATATACTCACTGCCTCCGGAAGAGCTAAAGGACATACCCCAACTGCCCGGCTTCTTGGAGGAATCCCTAAAAGCCCTCGAGAACGATTTTGAGTTCCTTCTGAAAGGTGGTGTTTTCACCGAGGATCTAATCCAAACTTGGATAGAAGCCAAGAGAAAGGAAATAGACGAGATAAGGTTCATACCTCATCCCAAGGAGTTTGAACTTTACTTTGACATTTAATTAAAAAAAACCGCTCCGCCCTCAAGGCGGGGCAAAGGAGGAGATAGAATAAGAGCAAGCCCCCAAAGCTAAACACAGGGGACTCCGCTTGGATGCTTACAGCTACAGCCTTAGTTATACTCATGAGCCTGCCCGGTCTTGCCATCTTCTGCTTCCGTGGTGTGGGTAATCTACGGATACACCTTAGCCTTTGGCACGGACATTGGAGGAGTAATAGGTAGCCTAGCCGAGCCCTCCACTCCAACAACAAAGTTGACCCTAACGAATACAAGACCCGCTACGATGTTGGCTCAGCCATTATTAGTCTTTCCAAGTCCGCAGAGCCCCTTGGCTTTACCTTGATCGGTGGTGCATACGCGGTTCCAGTGGTGGGCGCGGGACTTTCAAAAACTTCCGAATCCACAGACCCATTCAGCCCAATTCCCATGGCATACGTGGAATACTCTCCTATGAAAGGGCTTTCCATTCAAGCGGGAAAGCTTCCCACCATAATAGGCTATGAGTCCGCCTTTACTTACCAAAACAGCTACATCCAAAGGGGTTTGGTTTGGAACATGCAACCTATAATAAACAACGGCGTTAGGCTAACCTACAGCACAGAGCTCTTCTTTGTAAAGCTTGGAGTAAACGACGGCTTTTATACTCTCAGCAAAAAAGATCCAAAACCCGCCCTTGAGGCAAGCGTTGGACTAACTCCCATAAAAGATGGCTCAATAGCCCTTAATGTTATCCTTCCCGACAAAGACTCAAGACCAAATGATACCGCAGATCCTTCCAACAAGAGGGAGTTAAACTTGGTAGCTTCCTACACACTGGATAAACTTTCCCTTGGTGCGGACTTGCTCTATGTGGAGGCTCCAAAAAGCGACAAAGCAAATGTTCCAGAAAAGGCAAAGGCAAGCGGTGTAGCACTGCATCTATCTTACGACCTAAAACCCTTTAAGCTCTCTGGTAGGATAGAGTATGTAAAGGACAACTCTGACGCTGGGGGTATAGATTTAGTAGGTCTTGGCGACGGAAACAAAGCCTGGACCTTTACCCTAACTCCCGCCTACACTAAGGGTCCCCTATTCTTGAGGGGTGAGCTCTCTTACGTAAAGGCAGACAAAGAATTTACTTTGAACAATAAGAAGAACCAAACACGCATAGGTGCAGAAGTTGGGTTTATGTTTTAAAGTATGGGCATAAAGGCTGTCCTTTTGGACATAGATGGGGTGCTGACCATAAGGGATAGGTTAATAGAGGGGACTTCACAGACCCTCAAAGAACTCAGAAAAAACTTCAAAATAGCCCTAGTTACCAACACGACGAGGGTTTCCTCTCGCATGATTTTTGAAAGGCTGAGAAATCTCGGCTTTGACCTGGAAAGGGAGGAGCTCTTTACCGCACTCAAGGCCTCAAGGGAGTTCTTGGTAAAGAACAAAGCCAACGCATACCTTTTGGTTTCTGACATGGCACGGGAGGAGTTTGAAGGCTTGGAGGATTATCCAATAAAGTATGTGGTTGTTGCAGATGCATACACAAACTTTACCTATCAGAACCTAAACACCGCTTTTAGGCTACTTTTAGAGGGTGCGGAGCTCATAGCGGTTGCCCCAAACAGATATTTTATGGACGAAGATGGAAAGCTTTCCCTTGATGCGGGACCCTTTGTAAAAGCCCTTGAGTATGCAAGCGGAAAGACTGCCACTGTGATAGGTAAGCCCTCTGCGGAATTCTTCGGAGTGGTTTTAGAATATTTAGGAGTTAAACCTGAAGAAGCTTTGATGGTGGGTGATGATATTGAGTTTGATATTTTGGGCGCTCAAAAAGTTGGAATGAAGGCTTGCCTTGTAAAAACGGGAAAATTCAGGGAAAGCGACCTTGAGAAGGGTATAAAGCCAGACCTTCTGCTGGAAAATGTAAATGAACTACCAAAAGCTTTAATGGAGGCGCTTTAGAATGAAGGCTTTAGCCATAAGGCATGTGCTTGCGGAACACCTGGGAATGGTGGAAAGGTCCCTGAGAAATTTAGGCTTTAAAGTGGAATATCTGGACACCGCAAAGGGGGAAACTCTCAAAGAGCCCTTGGAAGAATACTCCCTTCTTGTTGTCCTCGGCGGGTATATGGGTGCTTACGAAGAGAACCTTTATCCCTTTCTCTCTTACGAGTTTAGGCTCATGGAACAAGCCCTGAAATTGAACATTCCTATTTTGGGCATATGCTTGGGAGCCCAGATGCTTGCAAAGGTTTTGAGGGCAAGGGTCTTTAAGGGCGATAAGGGAAAGGAAATAGGTTGGATGGATGTTTTTAAGGTGGGAGAGCATGAGCTTTTCCAAGAGTTTCCAAACACATTAAAGGTCTTTCAGTGGCACGGAGACACCTTTGAGCTTCCAAAGGGTGCAGTAAGGGTTTATGCATCCGAAAAGTATGAAAACCAAGCCTTTGTGTATGGAAAGGCTGTAGGCTTGCAGTTTCACATAGAAGTGGATTAGAATATGGTTAAAGAGTGGGCGGAGCTTTAACGCGATGAACTTCAGGAGGAGAAGGTCGGGGAAGACATGCTACAGGTGGAGGATGGGGTGTATGAAAGAAATTACCGGCTTATTGAAAGCCTTATAAGAAGGCTAATTTAGAACTTTTTCAGTTCTATGTTGTATTTCTTTATTCTGTAGTCAAGTTGCCTTAGGGTAAGACCCAAGAGCTTTGCAGCGCGGGATTTTACGTATCCGGTTTTTTCCAAAGCCTTTATGATCTCTTCTCTTTCCGTAGCTTCTACAAAGCTCGGCAGATGTTTAAAGCTAACCTTTCCGTGCTCCGGATGGAAGTATTCGGGAATGTCCTTTTCTGTTAGCAACCCATCCCTCAAAATAACGAGCCTTTCTATGAAATTCTCCAGCTCTCTCACATTCCCATACCAAGGATACTCCATCAGCTTTTCCATAGCCCTCCAGCTTATCTGTACATTCTTTTTGTACCTTTGGTTGAAGATCCTTAAAAAGTGTTCCACGAGCAAAGGAATATCCTCTTTTCTCTCTCGGAGTGGTGGAATGTGTATAGGAAACACGCTTATTCTATAGAACAGATCCTCCCTGAACTCTCCCTTTTCCACCATCTCTGCCAAGTTTTTGTTGGTGGCACATATAATACGCACATCCACCTTTATGGTCTTTTCTCCACCCAGCCTTTCAATCTCTTTGTCCTGTATAGCCCTCAGGATCTTGGGCTGTATAGACAGAGGCATGTCTCCTATTTCGTCCAAAAAGAGAGTGCCACCGTTGGCAAGCTCAAACTTTCCTTTCTTTGATGTGTAGGCACCCGTGAAGGCGCCCTTCTCATATCCAAAGAGCTCTGCCTCTAAGAGGCTTTCGGGTATGGCTGAGCAGTTTATGGTTATTATGGGTTTTGATTTTCTGGGGCTTGCAAAGTGTATAGCCTTGGCAATAAGGCTCTTCCCGGTTCCGCTCTCTCCGGTGATCAAGACGGTTATATCCGTTTGTGCCACCTTTCGGACGAGTTCAGCCAAGTGCCTTATGGCTGGACTGTTGCCCACGATCCCTTCAATGCGGAAGTTCTCCGAGAGGGCTTCCGTTAGCATTCTCTTTTCCTCTTCCCACTCCTGCTTTTCCTGTTCCACCCTCTGGCTTATCTTGTACAGCATCCCTAACATGGCCGAAAGGATCATGGCGAGTTTTATTCCTTCCTCTACGCTTTCCCTTTTGAACTCCTTAAAAAACGCCAGCACACCCACCGTTTCCTCACCTACCTTTATGGGCACCGCCACAAAGGTTTCCCTTCCGCTCAGCCTATCCCTCAAGCCCGTCTTGTTTAAGTATTGGCTTACGTGAAGGTCAGAGAGCACGACCGGCACGCCCATTTTATAAACCTTTCCTATGATCCCTTCTCCTCTTTTGAACACTCCTCTTTCTACCTCCTCCCTACTCAAGCCAAAGGATTTGACTATCCTGAG
>WYEK01000025.1 GCA_009903855.1 Thermocrinis sp. | reverse complement strand
TTTTTAAATCGGTGGTGGATCTCTAAAATTTCCACGTCAAAACCCTTGTCCTTTAGGGCTTTAACCGCTATCTCTGCCAACCTAAAGAGAAGATTGACTCCCAAGCTCATGTTGGGAGAGAGAAGAATGGGGGCATATGTTGAAAGCTCTTTTAGCTCCTCCACCTGCTGTGGGCTAAAGCCCGTGGTGCCTATGACCACTCCCTTACCCGCATAGGCAGACAGCTTGGCATGGGCTAAAGCAGAGAGAGTATTCCCCGTAAAATCCACTACCACATCTCCAAGGGGTAAAACGTCCTCCAAGTTGGAGGTGAGCGGTGCAAACTTGAACTCTTCCATACCCACCGCTTCTCCTAAGCTTTGCCCTCTGACGCAGTCGGGGTGCTCAACGCCCACAACTACCTGCAGGTCTGAATACTCAAGGGAGGCCTTTAGGATCGCCCTGCCCATTCTCCCAAGGGCTCCGCACAGGATCAGCTTGGTCATTCTTCCTCTCCAAAGATCATATCTTCCAGCTCATCTACCGCCTCTTCCGCTTGATCCGGTGGAACAACCGATGGATAGAGGGCAACTTGGACACCCTCCGTAAAGAGTAGCCTGCTTATGATCTCCTGAAGCTTTTCCAGCTCTTCCGGAGTCACATCGTTTCTGATGCTCTCCTCAATGGGCTTGGAGGTTAGGAAAAAGCCTACCAATGCAAAAGGTACTGCATAGGTTTGTTCTTCCATGACACTCTCCTTTTCAAGTTTTACTAAAGATATTAACACACTTTCTTTTGGACAAGTTCTGTGAAAAATTCCACCAGCTCTTCCCAAGTTTTAGTTCCTAAATCTCCTTCCTTTTTGGACCTGACGGAAACGGTTTTGCTTTCCACTTCTCTATCTCCCACCACAAGGATGTAGGGGACTTTTTGCAACTCCGCAGTCCTTATTTTGGCGGAGAGTCGTTCCTTTCTGTCGTCCACTTCCACTCTGAAGTGCCTTTCTGTTAGGAAATTCTTAAGTTCGGTTGCATAAGGTATATGTTTTTCAGATACTGGGATAACCCTTGCTTGGACGGGTGCGAGCCAGAAGGGCAAAAGCCCCGCATAGTGTTCCAAAAGAACACCGGTGAACCTTTCTATTGACCCAAAGATCGCCCGGTGGATCATGTATGGTCTGTGTCTTTTGTTGTCTGGACCTACGTACTCCATGTCAAAGCGCTCTGGCAAATTAAAGTCAAACTGAATGGTAGAACACTGCCAGAACCTACCTATGGCATCCTTTATCTTTACGTCTATCTTGGGGCCGTAAAAGGCACCACCACCCTCGTCTATCTCGTAGCTTAAGTTTAGAGCTTCTACCGCCTTTTTGAGGGCATTCTCTGCCTTTTCCCACTGCTCTTCGGAGCCGATGTAAAGGGGTGGTCTTGTGGATATATAAACCTTAAAGTCCTCAAAGCCAAAGGTTTTTAACATCTGCACCGCAAAGTCCAAGGTTTCAAGGATGACATCATCCACCTGCTCGGGTGTGCATACTATGTGGGCGTCGTCTTGGGTAAAGCCCCTTACCCTCATTAGTCCGTGCAGAACTCCGGAGAGCTCGTATCTATAAACAGTGCCAAGCTCTGCCAACTTCAGAGGTAGTTCTTTGTAGCTCCTTACCTTGCTTTTGTAGATGGCCACATGGAAAGGACAGTTCATAGGTTTAACAAAGTATTCCTCCTGCTCCATCTCCATGGGTGGATACATGTTTTGACGGTAATACTCTAAGTGCCCGCTTGTTTGCCATAGTTTTGCCTTTCCCACATGGGGTGTATAAACCAGTTGATAACCCCTCTTTAAGTGTTCTTCCTTCCAAAAGTCCTCCAAAACTTTTCTGTATATCCCACCCTTTGGAAGCCAGAGCACCAAACCTCCCCCTATGTCTTCGTCTATGAGGAACATCTCCAATTCTGCGCCCAGTTTTCTGTGGTCCCTTTTCTTTACCTCTTCGTAGAACTTCAGCCTCTCTTCAAGCTCCTTTGTGTCCCAGTAAGCTATGCCGTAAATTCTTTGAAGCATAGGCTTGGAAGGATCTCCTTGCCAGTAGGCTCCCGCTATGTGAGTTAGCTTAAAGGCACCCACCATACCAGTGGAGGGCACATGGGGCCCCCTGCAAAGGTCTACAAAGTCCCCCTGCTCATAGACGGATATAACATCGTGAGGGTCTATACGCCTGATTATGTCAAGCTTGTAATGTTCCTTTAACTGTTCAAAGAGTCTAATGGCAGAATCCCTGTCCAGCTCCCTCCTCAGAATGGGATAGTTTCTCTCTATGATCTCCTTCATCTTCTGTTCTATCTTGGGCAGGTCCTCCTCTCTGATCCTTGTCCCTTCTACCTCCACGTCGTAGTAGAAACCTTCCTCCGTGGTGGGTCCCACCCCAAGATGGACCACCTCCTTACCGTATATCTCCTTTAGGGCTTGAGCCATTATGTGAGAAAGGGAGTGGCGCATGATCTCCAAGCTCTCTGGGTCCTCTTTGTATATAGGCACGAGCTCTCCAGACTCCCTTATAGGTGTCTGAAGGTCAATTATTTTACCGCCCAGTTTGGCGCCAAGGGCACCCTCTATTCCAACCTCTTTAAAGAAATCTCCAAGCTTTTTACCCTCTTCCACTTCGTACTCTTTACCGTTTAGAACTACCCTAAGCATGGTTCAAAAATTATAAGCCCTGTATAAAACCTCTATGGGGTGCAATACCTTTATGCCCGTTGCCATCTCTATTTGGTTGCTGGCAAGGGGACAATCGGATACCACAAGGTCTGCCTTTGCGCTGATTATTTCCTCAAAAAGCTTGGAGCCTACCTTGTATGCCATGTCAAAGGTCTGCTTTTTTACACCAAAGGTGCCGTCGTGTCCAGAGCATCTTTCAATAAGCCTAACCTTGGTGTTGGGGATTAACCTCATAAGTGCCGCAGCCTTGTAGCCCACGTTCAGGGATTTGAGGTGGCAAGGAATGTGGTAAGCTATGTTGCCCATGGAGACCCTAAAGTCTTGGTTTAGTCTTCCCTTTTCCTTTAGCTTCCAAAGGTACTCGTGCACATCAAAAACCTTTTCGGAAACCAACTTGACGTCGGGGTCATCGGGCAAAAGTAGTGGGTACTCGTACTTTATCTGCAGAGCACAGGTGGGCACGGGCACTACTATGTCATAACCTGCAGATACGTAGGACTTTAGAACCTTGACGTTGTGCTTGGCTTTTTGTATGGATGTGTCTATGTCTCCCACGTCAAAGAAGGGAATGCCACAACATTGAACTTCTGGAATTTCCACCCAAAGGTCGTTCTTTTCTAAGACTCGTAGCAGTGCTATGCCCTTTTCCAAGTAGTTATAGTTGAAAAGACAGGTGCTAAAGAGGGCAACCTTTCCGTTTTCGCCTTTGACGGGCTTTCTGTTTTCCTTGTACCAATCCCCCAAGGTTTGAGAGTTTATGGGTGGCAGTTTTGCCCTCCTGTCTATGCCCATAAAGTTCTCTAGGATCACCCTTACAGGCTTTGTGTTGTTTAGCTTATTTACTATGCCAGCAAAGGGTACCGAAAGCTTGCCCACTAAATCTGTATTTACCATAAGTCTGTCTGTTAGCTTGGCTCCTTTGTTTTTGAACTTCCACACCTTATACCTCAGGGAAAGGTGAGGAAAGTCTATGCGCCACTCGTGGGGCGGAGTGTAAGGGCACTTAAAGTAGCACTGCTTACAGTGAAAGCACAGCTCCAAAGGAAGGGCTAACTCTTCTTTGCTCAGCTTTTCTACATCATCATCGTGCCGGTCCACCGCATCAAACAGGGCGGGGAAAGAGGGACAGTAGGTAACGCACATCCTACAATCCTTACACTTTGAATATACTCTTTTTGCCTCCTCCCAGAGGGCTTGCTCGTCCAGAAACTTCGGGTCCCTGATGTTGAACTCAAAATCCTTCGTGCCACCAATGTCCATTTTTTTACCTCCTTTTTATAAAAAGTATTATATGCAAATAATTTGCAATAGTCAAGCTGTAGAGGAGGCTGTTCTAACTTGAACCAAGTTGGCTCCTTTATCTGCCGGATAGACGTCCCATGAAGGAATTTTTGAAGGTAGCCTCAGCGTTCAATAGTTTTTAGCCTTTGATGTAATGTAGCTAAGCACTTGGTTTGGGTCCCCCTTTGGGTCCACGCCCCTGTAAATTTTTTCCACCTTTCCCTCCGGGTTTATTAAAACTGTGTCCCTCGAGCACATGCCAAAAAACAGCTTAACTCCGTAAGCTTTGGCTACTTCGCCTTTTGGGTCCGAAAGTAAGCTATGCCTAAAGTTGTATTTTTCTTTGAACCTCTTTATAGTGGGCACGTCGTCGGTGCTTACGCCAAACACTACTGCGTTGTTGGAAAGGAACTTGTCATAGAGTCTTGAATACTCTTTGCCTTGCGTGGTGCATCCGGGAGTATCCGCCTTTGGATAAAAGTAAAGCACTACCCATTTACCTCTGTACTGGGAAAGTTGAACCGGTTTGCCCTCCTCGTTTAAAAGATTAAAATTGTACGCAGGTTGTCCCTCCTGAATTAGGTTCCCAGCTTCCACAAAACCTAAAAGGGTAAGGAGTTTTATAAGAAATGCTTTCATAGTGTTTTTTATTTTAAGCCTCCATACTGAGCTATCAGCAAAGAAAAATCGCAGGAGAAGATGTTAAAATAACTTTTGTGCGGTTTATCCTTCCTTGGTCCAAAAGGCAATCAAAGATAAAGCTCAGGGAAAAATACCCTGTCGGCTTAGAAGTTTATCCCTTCGAAGAGCTCAATACCAAAAGGATAGAGGTTATAAACTGCCTTGGCATTAACATGGATGAGCCTTTGCCCCTTTGGAGAAGGCTAAAGGGAAGGTTTTGGGAAAGCTTGGAGTTTTGGGTTTTACCTCCACCAGTGCAGGAGTTTATAGTGGAGAGCTCGGTGGTTCTTTCTCCCCTCTTTGGGCTGTTAAAGGTGGATACGCCCATTCCCTATGCAGAGCACTCTTGGGAGGACAACTGTAAAGGTTCAAAGCTAAAAGACTGGTGGAAGGAATACCTAAAACAAATCTCAAGGGAGCTTTTCAAAGACCAAGTGGTGCTCCCCCTTGTGGGAAGGCAGGAGGAAGGGCTCTTGGACCTTGGAACCGCCCATAAGGTGGTGAGGTTTTTCTTTTACAAAAAAGGGCAGAAAGTTATCAACCCTCAGCCCCACAGGGCATACCTTTTGAGATACATTGCAGAAAAGAGGTTGAGCTTAGAGGAGTTCTCAAAGATAAACTTTTATGATTACAGAGTAAAGGACATAGAAGAGAAGGGAAAGCTAATAAGGGTAATAGTGGAAGGGCAAGGAGCATACATCTGATAAACTATTAGCATGCTCTCGGTGGTAATCCCCGCCTATAACGAAGAGGAAAACGTTCCCATACTTTACGAAAAGCTCAAAAAGGTTCTAGATAGCTTAGGAGAGGATTACGAGATCATCTTTGTGGATGATGGCTCCACCGATGGTACCTATCAAAGGCTAAAACAACTGGCGGAGAAGGACAGCCGGCTAAAAGTAATAAGGTTCAAAAGGAACTACGGACAGACCGCCGCCATGTCTGCGGGTTTTGAACACGCAAAGGGAGATGTGATCGTCACCTTGGACGCAGACCTACAAAACGACCCCGAGGACATTCCAATACTGCTGGAAAAATTAAAGGAAGGCTATCATGTGGTAAGCGGGTGGAGAAAGGACCGAAAGGACCCATTTTTATCAAGAAGGCTTCCCTCAATGATTGCCAACTGGCTCATATCCAAAATTACCGGCGTGCATCTTCA
>WYEK01000005.1 GCA_009903855.1 Thermocrinis sp. | reverse complement strand
TCCTTGGGCATCTTTCCCAGAAGGGAGCCCTTGCCATGGACTACCTCATCGTGGGAAAGGGGCAGGACAAAGTTCTCAGAAAAGGCATACCAAACGCTAAAGGTTAGCTTGTCGTGATGGTATTTTCTGTATATGGGGTCCTTGGAAAAGTAAAAGAGGGTGTCGTTCATCCAACCCATGTTCCACTTGTAGCCAAAGCCAAGCCCTCCCATGTATGTGGGTTTGCTAACCATGGGCCATGCTGTGGATTCCTCCGCGAAGGTGTGAATGCCCGGAAAGTCCCTGTATAGAGTTTCGTTTAGCTTTCTCAAAAACTCTATGGCTTCCAAGTTTTCCTTTCCACCGTAAATATTGGGGACCCACTCGGTGCGGGAATAGTCCAAATACAGCATAGAAGCCACCGCATCCACCCTTAACCCATCCGCATGATATACATCTATCCAAAAGTGGGCACTGCTGAGCAGAAAGGACCTAACCTCTCCCTTTGAGTAATCAAAGACAAAACTTTTCCAGTCGGGATGCCATCTTTTCCTCCAGTCCTCGTACTCATAAAGGTGGGTACCGTCAAAAAAAGCCAAACCATGCTCGTCGGTAGGAAAGTGAGAAGGTACCCAATCAAGGATCACTCCAATGCCCCTTTGGTGGAGGCTGTCTATAAGATACATCAAGTCCTGAGGTGTTCCATACCGAGAGGTGGGTGCAAAGTAGTTGGTAATCTGATAACCCCAGGAGCCATAAAAAGGATGTTCCATAATGGGCAAAAATTCCACGTGGCTAAAGCCCATCTCCTTCACATACTCACCTAACCAATGGGCAAGCTCCCAATAGTGCAAAGACCTATTTTGATCCTCGGGCACCCTCCTCCAAGAGCCCAAATGCACTTCGTAAATGCTAACCGGTGCGTGATAGTCAATGTGCCTTCCCCTCTCCCTCATCCATTTATCATCCTGCCAGTTATAGCTAAGGTCCCACACGATGGACGCATTGCCAGGGGGTTGCTCGCAGAAAAAGGCAAAGGGGTCTGACTTTTCCCTGCCCACTCCGTCGGCACCCACCACAAAGTATTTGTATTTACAGCCCTTCCAAACACCGGGCACAAAGAGCTCCCATATGCCGGATGGGTCTGAACGCTTTTTCATTGGGTGGGAGAACTTGTCCCAACCGTTGAAGTCTCCAAAGACATAAACCTCCCTTGCGGAAGGTGCCCAGACTGCAAAATGGCACCCACCCTCTATCAGATGGGCACCAAGCTTTCTATAAAGCCTTGTGTGGGTGCCCTCCTTAAAGAGGTATATATCGTAGTCAGTTATGGGAGAGTAAAAAGCCATTAATCAGAAAGCACCGCTCCCTTTGACGCACTTTGAACGAGCTTTGAATACCTTCTGAGCCACCGGCTCTTTATCTCCTTCTGCTTAGGCACGAAGTTTTTGAGCCTCTCTTGGAGTTCCTCCTCAGAGATCAAGAGCTCTATCCTTCTGCCCGGTATGTCTATGAGAATTTCGTCGCCATCCTTGACTATACCTATGGGACCGCCCGCCGCTGCCTCTGGAGATATGTGTCCCACGCAGGCGCCACGCGTACCACCGGAGAACCTTCCGTCGGTGATCAGGGCAACCTTGTCCCCCAAGCCCATACCCATGATGGCGGAGGTGGGAGAGAGCATCTCCCTCATACCCGGACCACCCTTTGGACCCTCATACCTTATAACCACCACATGCCCCGGTTTGACCTTGCCGGACATGATACCCTCTATGGCGGACTCCTCCGAATCAAAGCATATGGCTTTTCCTTTAAAGACAAGCATGCTTTCCACCACGCCCGCAGTTTTCACCACCGCACCCTCCGGTGCCAGATTGCCAAAGAGGATCGCAAGCCCACCCTCTTTGGAATATGGGTTCTCTATCCTTCTTATTACCTCTCCGTCTGCGTCCGGTGCAGATTCTGCGACCTCCCTAAGGGTCTTTCCGCTCACCGTCATCTGGTCTGGATGGGGCAAATGCCCGCCCCTGATCATCTCCTTGAGAAGGGCAGGAATACCACCCACTCTATCTAGATCTTCAATGTGATAGTGGGAAGCTGGGGATATTTTGCACAAGGTGGGTGTTCTCTTGGATATTTCGTTTATACGGTTCAGGTCGTAGTCTATGCCCGCTTCGTTGGCTATTGCCAGAAGGTGTAAAACTGTGTTTGTGGAACCGCCCATGGCTATATCCACCGCAAAGGCATTATCAAAGGCCTCTACGGTAAGAATATCTCTTGGTCTTATGTCCTTTTCCAATAGCTCCATTATCTTCCTTGCGGCAGTCCTTGCCAGCAGTTCCCTCCTTGGGTCTACCGCAGGAATGGTGCCGTTGCCGGGCAATCCAAGACCTAAAACCTCAGTTATGCAGTTCATAGAGTTGGCGGTAAACATTCCCGAACAGCTACCACAGGTGGGGCACGCAGATTGCTCTATGACCTTTAACTGTCCTTCGTCAATCTTTCCGGCTTTTAGCTGTCCTATACCCTCAAAGACGCTTATTAGGTCCACCTTTTTGCCGTTGACCTCACCCGCCAGCATAGGACCACCGCTTATGAAAATGGTGGGAATGTTTAGCCTAGCGGCGGCCATGAGCATGCCGGGGACAATTTTGTCGCAGTTGGGTATGCATATTAACGCGTCAAGCTGATGGGCTTCTACCACCGTTTCTATAGAGTCTGCGATCAGTTCCCTTGAGGGCAAGGAGTAGTGCATGCCGTAATGCCCCATAGCAATGCCATCATCTACTCCGATCACGTTGAACTCTATGGGCACACCACCAGCCTTTCGCACCTCTTCCTTGATGGGTTCCACAAACTCCCTAAGATGCACATGACCGGGGATTATGTCTATGTATGAGTTTGCTATGCCAATGAGTGGCTTGTCAAAATCCTCATCAGTGAGCCCACAAGCCCTAAGCAGAGCCCTATGTGGAGCCCTCTCTATGCCCTTTTTAATCTTGTCGCTTCTCATGGAGATAAGTATAAATTAACTCTTCAAGGTTGCAACCTTCTTTAACTTGAACCCTCTCTCCCTTTTCCGGCATCTCTAAAAAAATTTCCAAAGCATGGCAGGGTTTGTGGTTTAGAGCTTCTTGGTAAAACTCTTGGGCTTGGCTTTCTTGCCCCAAGGCTAAGTTTGTTAGTGCAAGCAAGAGGTATTTTTCATAGCAATCTTCGGCGAGCATGAGCCATTTGGTAGCCTCTAAGTATCTAAACTCGGTTATGTACCTAATTCCCACCCAAAAAGGGTCTTTTTCTCCCAAAAGGTCTCCTTTGCTCAGTTTTTTTCCATCCTTGTGTACAACAATCCGGAACTTTACCCGCATGTTAAAAATCTAAATCGTAGTCATCGGGAGAAAACTCCTCTTCTTCTGTTTCTTCCGGCTTGTAGGGTTCCACCCTCTTTGTGCCAGAGTACGTGGGAGAAAGGGACTTGAACATAGTGGTGTCTTTTATAAAGGCAAGCTTTACTATGCCCGTGGGACCTTGACGCTGTTTTGCTACGATTATCTCCGCTATACCCTCCTCCTCTGGAGATGGGTTCTTTTTGTAATACTCGGGTCTGTGGATGAAGATAATTAGGTCCGCATCCTGTTCAATCTGTCCGCTTTCCCGCAAGTCCGCCAGCTGTGGGCGCTTGTCGCTTCTGTGCTCAACCTGACGGGAAAGCTGGGCGAGGGCTACCACAGGAACCTCAAGTTCTTTCGCAAGGGCTTTCAGGTTCCTTGATATTTCCGCAACCTCCTCTTGACGGGAGCTTCTCCGGTGGGGCGGTCTGAGAAGTTGCAGGTAATCCACAAAGATGATCTCCACACCCTTTTCCTTCTTTAACTTTCTGCTTTTGATCCTTAACTCGGTAGTGGAAAGTGTGGGATTGTCATCTATGTATATATCCCTTGAAGAGAGCTCCAAAGCTGCGTTTAGTAGCTTCCCCCAATCCTCCTCTGATATAAAACCCTTCCTTATGTTCTGAAGCCCTACACCCGAAAGCATAGAAAGCATTCTCATTACAAGCTGTTCCCTACTCATTTCCAGGGAGAATATGGCCAAAGGCACCTTTTCTTCAAAGGCAAGGTTAAGAACCATGGAGAGCATAAAGCTACTTTTGCCCATCCCGGGTCTTGCAGCAACTATCACAAGGTCCGAGGGATGAAAGCCTGTGGTTAGCATATCAAGGTCTATAAAGCCTGAGGGTAGACCGGTGATTACTTTCTCTTCGTTCTTTCTCTTTTCAATGATCTCCAAAACTTCGTTGGCTACCTCTTTTATGTGATAGTATCCGCTTATCTGAGTCTTCTCGGATATTTCATAAAGCTTTTGGGTTGTCCTTTCCACCAAGAGATTAAGGTCGGGAGATTCTTGGACATTCTTCAGGATCTCAATGGATAGGTCCATCAGTCTCCTTAAGCCTGCCTTTTCCTTTACGCTGTTTATCGCTTCAAAGAGCAGTGGTCCCTCTGCCGCCTCTTGGGCTAGGGCATACACCAAATCCATACTAATCTTGTCATGAAGTCCAGACTTTATCAGGTAATTCCTTAGAACAATGTCATCCCAATCTTTTCCTTTATCTTCCCACACCTTGTAAAGCAGAGAAAACAGTAGCCTGTGGGTCTCAAAGTAAAAGTCCTCCTCACGAAGATACTCAAGGACGGTGGGGATGTTGTCGGGGTCTTTGATCATAGCACCCAATACCGCCCTCTCTGCTAACTCGTCGGTGGGGTATTCGGGGAGCTCCATGGTGGAAGATATAAATATAACCCCTCAATCAAAAATGGACCCACCCGCCAGCAGATGTCCCAATAGACCAGTCATGTTGAGATAAACCCGATCAAATTCCAGTACCCAATAGTTTCCTTCTTTTTCCAACCGCCTTTGGAGTACTTGCACCTGTGAGGACGCGTGCTTTATGCTTTCGATAAAAAGTAGAGCATTTTCCCTTGTTTTAAACCTGCACCGGAAAGTTCTATAAACACGCCCATCCTTTTTAGACATTTCAATTGCCTTAAGAAGCCCTTCCAAAAAGGCTTTACCTACTTTTAAAAAGAGCTCTTGGTCTGCCTCTATGCCTTCCTCTTCCATAAAGAGGGCTAACCTCAATAGCCTGTTGGTGAAGTAATCAGAGGGCAAACCAAGAAGATTTACAGAAGTTATTTCTATGTCCTTTAGGCTTGAATAAAGGGTAACATATTTTACCCTTTTGTCCCTCTCTGAGTCTTCCTTCATTACCACTCCCTCTCTACCCTCCTCGTTCAGCCTTTTCATCAAACTTTTCAGCTTATCCACATCCTCCACACTAAAGAGTCCATACCTTTCCACCGAAGGAAGCCCATACTTCTCTATAAGCTTTTCTTTTTCCCTGTATGGAAGGAACCTCTGGGAGTCTTTCTCCATTATGTCAAAGACAAAGAACTGGACATCCTCTTTGATGTAAGGGGGATGCTCATCCACGTAGGGGTTTTCTGGTCCTGCTACTTCTGCGCATAAAACGAGGTTAGGATGGTCTTCAAAAAACTTGAGGTTTATAAAGTCTTCAACCCTCTCGGTGGTAAAGGGACATACATAACCTCCTCTACTCAAGGCTAAGATCTGGTCCTCGTGAAGAAAGATCCGCGTATTGTATCCGTCTACCTTTTCTTCCACAAAGAAAGGATGTGTAAATTGTTCCTTTAGCCCAGTGCTCAGCTGGAATATTCTGCCTATGTGAGGGTACCCCCAAAGGGTAAAGGACTTAAAAAGGGCAGTGCCCCTTGGCACATCTTTAAAGTCATCCACAAACCTCAGGTATTCTATGCCCTTGTAGTTTTCTATCTTTACTTTGTTCTTCTTGAGGGCTTCTCTTATGAGTTCTGGTGGTAGCTGTGTCATTACAAGAGGTATTATAATTATAAA
>WYEK01000083.1 GCA_009903855.1 Thermocrinis sp. | reverse complement strand
CATAGAATAAAGAGGTTCTACAAGAGGTTTCCTTGGAATGCTAAGTATGAAACCGTCTATAGATGGTTAGCCTCCTTTATTGTTATTTATACGATCATGAACCTGAAAAGTTGACATCCTCGTTCTTTGTCTTCAGGGTTTAGCGGATGTAGGTGATTGCGATTGCTGTCTATAAGCATTAACTCTATCTCTTCATACTCTGGAACCAATAAAAGCTTTCCTTGAACTTCAGGGTTTATCTCAAAAAGGTCTCCAAGGTTCTCTTCCTCTTCCCGTTGCGTTCTCAGTGTTTGCAGTATGGTTTCCAAATTGTTTGCCTTTGTGCCAGACACGAACAAGCTTTCTACTGGAGTAGCCCAGTCCCTTACTTGCCTGTATGTTTCTCCATCTACCTGAGAGTTTCCATATAAGATTTCCAGCCTTCTCCTGAAGTTTTTAAAGGGTTCAATCCTCACTCCCCTTCCTATACTTTGAAGCACAAACTTTTTGGCATCCTCTCCCCTCCCTATGTTTATAAAAGCTATCACATTAGGACGGTTAGAGTCCCATCCTTCATAAAATGCCCGACAACCCATCAAAATGTTTATGTCTTCATCATCATTTAGCCTTGCAAATACGCTTTCATCTTCAAACCTCTCAACTACCTCATACCCTTCCAGCTTTTCCTTTAACCACTGGGTTATATCTCCTATCTTCATCAGGGCAAAGGGTCTATCTCCAGATTTGAGTTTGAAAAGTAGTTCCTGTCTGTTCTGCGGAATTTGAACCACTTCTATGGTTCCAGTGCTTTTGGAGTTAAACACACTCTCAAGCACGTCTTCAAAGGTTATCTCCCTCAGTAGGTCTAAAAACTCTCCGCTAAGCCTTACGCTTCCAAATTCAAACTGAAAGTTTGCGTTTTCTAACTCTTGGATTAGTTCGCCCTTTGCCCTCTGAAAGTCGCTGTCCTGCACCTCTCCCTCCGCTATGCGGGCAAGCTCTCTGAAAAACAGTTCCATGTCCGAGTCCTCAGTATTGACGGAATTTACCAAAACCAAAAGCAAGGGCTTATGGTAGGGAACCTTGTCTTTTACCTTTTCCCTTGCTTTTATAAGACCTGTAAGGAGAACAAAGATCTTCAAAAGTATCCTTTGTTTTTCCTCTGGAGAAAAGTCTTCCTTTCTGCTAAAACTCCTTAGGTCTTCGCTTGATACATATATGTGTTTGCCATAGCCTCTTCTGACAAACTC
The DNA here is from genome assembly GCA_009903855.1 of Thermocrinis sp. Classification (GTDB taxonomy): domain Bacteria; phylum Aquificota; class Aquificia; order Aquificales; family Aquificaceae; genus Thermocrinis. The sequence continues at coordinate 4,697 of WYEK01000083.1, read as the reverse complement.
TGCTAAATTGAACTCATAGGCACAGGTTTTAAAGTCAATCTCCTCCGTGAAGGTAGCGGAGAAGTCAAACCTAAAGCCATTCTTACAAAGTATGTTGAAAATAGCCTGTCTTTTACTTTCACCTCTGTCTCCCTTGTGGGCTTCGTCCAAAATCAAATACCAGTTCCCATCGTTTAGATAATTCCTAAAGTCTATCCTTCTTTCACTTTGCTCTGTGTCAAAAAGGTCCGCCCTGTAGTAAAACACGGGAATGCCAGTGGGATTGTAAAGTCTGGTTTTTACCCTTCCATACTCCTTCAGTTCATAAAGTTCAAGCTTTTCACTGGGCATCCTGCCTTCGTTGAACTCCTCAACATGCCTTTTGAACTGCCCTATCAAGTCGTCCCTGTGCGTTAAAAACAGAATATCCTTTTGTGGAATAAGCCCAAGCTTCATAAGACTGCTTAAGAGTTCAATAAGCTTCACTATCACAAGAGTTTTCCCAGAACCCGTAGCCATCCAAAAACTCGTACGGTTGATTATCTGATAGTAAGGAAGTCCTTTCTCATCAACCTCAAATCCACCCTCTTGGTAAAGATCTACAAGCCTTTCATTTATAGAGAAAGTTTCTGGTAGGATATTTCTATAAGCGTCTTCAAAAAACTCCTTTTTGTCTCCTCCGCATTTGCCATAAAAGTAGTAAAGCCCTCTTATAGCATTTCTTAAAGCAGACTCCTGATAGTCAAAAAGTTTCTTTTTACTTGAAAATGTGGAAAGGTCAATAGCATACCACATTTCTTCAACATCTTCCAACGTGTCTAATATCGTTTTCAATCGTAGGTTTGGGACTGATATCCCAGAATTGTCCAATGCCCTTCTACCTTTTTCCTTCAAACTCACGCCGATAAAATTATAATCTTATATTGTTCTTTGTGTCCAGTTAAGGCATTCTATTAGTTTATCTAAGCTATTTATCTCGCACTTCTTTAACTCCGGACATTCCTAAGGATTTACAAAGTAAGCGGCAGATTCCCATGTGTCATCCAAATCATAACTTGCTTTATCGTTTACCCTCAAGGGATAATGGTTTTCAAAATAAGTCCGCAAATTTTTCAGACATTTATTGCAGTATGCAAAAAATTTAGCTTCCGTTTCATTTAGCTTACAATAAAAAAGCTGTATATCCGCATCGCATGTATAGAGTTTTCCATATCTCTTAACTATAATGTTCTGTTTGAATTCATTAAGTTCTTTGGGACTTACCCAATTACGCTGATTTTCTATTTTGTTTTTGTATGCCTTATCCCTAAATTTGAAGGCGGATATGTAGTCCAATCCTATGTTTTTTGTTTTTGAATACCAATAATGTTCTTCGGTTTTTACTTCTATTTTTATTGATATAGCCTTTCCATCTTCAGTTTCAAACACAGCTCCTACGTCGTAGCCCGCCTGAAAGTTTAAATTTTTGTAGATCCTATAACTTAGCAAATCATAACGTTTTATAATCTCATCAAAAATATAGTTCTCTATCCACTTTGCTACTATGCGGATCTCAAAGGCAGACCTTCCATAAGTTTCAAATAGGTCCCTTGCCACGATCTTACCACCAAATCAAGGGTTTTATTAGTTTATAGTCAAGTTGGGCTAAGCTAACTGAAGTCCCATCCTCAAACTCTACGCTGTCTTTGGTTATTCTCTTTATCCACTTGCCCAAAAGGTTAGATAGAGTTTCTGCTATGTCTATGTTGTCATACAGCTTGTTTAAATCCACTCTCACATTACCTTTTTCATAATCCAGCTCCAGTGCATATGACATCTTCTTATCTCTCATAAAGATATACTGCTCATATATGCTCTTTCCCTTGATTGCCAATGGGTCTAAGTCCTCATAAACCACTTTGGCAAGAGTGTCTTCAAACTGTTCAAGCTCGTAGTATTTAAAGAATACTCCTATTCCATTGCTATCCTGTGGTTTTCCACGACTCCAATCAAAGGAGTAGGCTACCTTTTTGATCCTCGGTATGATAACTGTATAAAAGTGGTCTCCCATCTCTATTAAGACAAATTTTCTCTTTCCATTGCTCTCTTTGTTTAAAGCCATGACCGCATGGGCTGTGGTGCCAGAACCAGCAAAAAAATCACAGACTATCTCATCACCCTTTGTGGTTACATAGATTAACAGTTTGATAAGGGACACGGGCTTTGGCTTTAACGCTGAGTAATCATTAGGATAAAATAGGTCACTTAACTCTCTTGTTGCGTCCGCATTTAGTCCCACATCAACACCATTATCAGTTAGTATGCTTTTTAGAATTTCCCCGTCTACTGTTCCATCAGGTTTGAAGAGGTACTTTTTGATCTTTACAGAATATCCATTCTTTTCTTTAAATACTCTAATCAGTCCTTGTTCGTAGTGCTTTTTGAGCACATCCCTACTTATCAACCATGTGTAATTTCCTTTAGGGTAGATTATTTCAATATTAGTGTACTTACCAGAAAACAGTTCTCGTTTTTTTCACCGTTTTGGTTGTATTCAAATCCAATTATGTCGCAAGCGTTGGGATCAATGATTATGCCATAATTTAAGTTTGGTCTTTTCTCTTTTGTCTGTTGGCTTGGACCAAGCAAGTCCATCCATTTATATGGTCCCCTTTCGTCCTCGTATTTATATTCCTTCTTTTGTTTTTCAGTAATTATATTTTCGTAAATGAAGGATTTCTCATTTCCAAACACAGTAATATATTCATGGTTTTCCGTCAAATTTTTTTCAGAAAAACTTCCTATACCTCCTCTCTTTTTCCATATCAAATTTCCAAACCTCTTGGGAAATATAACGCTCTGTAGAAACTGTAGCCTGAAGCTTTCTCCCTCTTGTGGGTTTAAATCACCTATGCTTGTGAAAATCACTCCATCCTCGCTTAAGAGCCCTCTGGCTAAACTGAGTCTATCGTACATAAAAGACAACCAAGTGGAGTGGGAAAATCTATCTAAATAGATAAACCCGTCGCTTCCTGTGTTATAAGGTGGGTCTATGTAAATAGTCCGGACCTTTCCTTTAAACTTTGGTAATATCGTATTCAATGCCTGATAATTCTCACTCTTTATAAGCCATCCATCCAAAGCTTGGTCTAAGTTATCAAAAAGCCCAATTATCTCAAGTTCTAAATCCTTGAAGTATTTAGTATCAACAGGCAAAAACTGATATTCCTCTGATAGCCTATCTTCCTCCAGAACATCTTCCACCCTAAAGCTGTCATCCACTATGCCTAACTCTTTCCATTCCCTTATTTGTTCTTGCAAGTTTGGATGATTGAGAATTTTCCTTATAACTTCCAAGCCCTCTTCGCCGTGCTTGGCTATTCTATCTAAGGTAATGACATAGTTGGAGTTTATTACAAACTTTGGTTTGTTCCATATCTTTACAAGCTCTTCCTCAAATTGGGCTACAAGGTCTATAAGCTTGTAAGCTATATTTCTCAAAATGTTGAGTTGGTCTATTCTTTCCTTAGACCAGTCTTCCGTGCCATCCACAAGGTATTGGTAAAGCCAAAGCTTAAACTGTTCCTTTAGAAATTCCCTTGCGTTTTTGTTTATGAAGTAATCCACCTCCGATTGTTTTTCAAAAATCCTAAAGGCGTCTTTTAGTTGTTCCTCGGAGACCCTTATCCCTGCCCTCTTTAGGCTCTTAAGTATTTCTTCTGTATTCGTTTTTCGCCCTCTTTCCGAATATTTAACTTTAAAGACTATCACTCCATTTTCAATGCCTTGAAGTTCGTACATTACTTCCCTTTTTTCGTTGTTCTTCTTATACTCTACCTCCTCCGCATCAAAGAAAAATCTAAGCCCGTCAAACTCTACGGGCATGCTTTTAAATACCCTGTCGGTCTTTACATAGTAAAGGTTTTTCGTCTTCCAAAATAGCACCACATCATCATCGTCTGTGTATATCTTCTCATAAACATTGTTGTGGAAAGGAGTTTGATTGAAAAGGATCGCTCCGCTTTCAGAGATGTATCGCTTGAAAAAGATGTATAGCTTGTCATAGAGTTCTTCTTCAAAATCTGGATATCTCGCCTTTACTTTTGCAATCTCTTTATCTATCTCTTCCTTTACCTTCTCGTAGTATTTGGATTTTATGCGTAAAAGGTTTATGTAGCCACCCTTCCCTTCTATTTTGGCTTCTCCTACGAATAGGTCCTTCAGGATCTGGTAAAATCGCTCCTTTTTGTTTTTCATATTGTTTATGATTATACCTTATACCCTCTCAGTGAGCTTTTCCCTCACAAAGTCCATAAGCCCGGGCACTTCCACATCAAAGTCCAAGTAGTATAAGTTTTCTGCGGGTTCTAACTTGATAAAGTCCTTTAGGGTGGTAAGATACAGCTTTCCCTTTTGCAACTTAAAGCCCTCATAATGATAATGGTCTGGAAAGCTCAGCCTTTCTTCTGTCTTTATACCCAATCTTTCCAAGGTTTTAAAGAACTGTTCGTTGTCTCCGAGCCCACAGAAAGCTATAAAGCTTTTGTCTTTGAAATCTAAAAGCTCTCCTTTCCCTGAGACCACCCTCCAGTTTTTTCTGTAAAGCTTAAAAGTGGGTTTTTCAATCTTGAACTCCCACTCCTTTAGGTCCTGATAGGTGAGCACCACTGCGTGCGCCCTTTTCAACCCACCCAAAGGTTCCCTTAACCTGCCAAAGGGCAAAAGCCTGTCTTTTAAGT
>WYEK01000086.1 GCA_009903855.1 Thermocrinis sp. | reverse complement strand
TGTCAAATATGGGCACCGAGCCCCAAGCGGAGCCTCCAGAGACCTTGAAGCTCAGGTTTAAGTTTGTGGTTATGGGAATGAAGTAAAAGGTGTTAAGCTCTACTTTTGTATAATTGAGATCCCCAGAAGCCTTTAAAAGGTTCAAACTGTCGTAATGCACCCTGCGAGGATTGAAAATGTCGTCTTTGTACTCCCTCAAAAGAAATAAACCGTATTTACTAAGCCTTGCGCTTGTCCCTAAATATCGGTTATCAGAGATAGAGAAGAATGGACCAAAGGAGGTATATCTGGTTATCCTATAACCCACGCTGAGGGCGAAGCCCTGAGTGTCTAAGGTATATACTCTGTGTTTTTGATAATCCTTAAAAACATTGCTTTTAAACCAAAGCTTTCGCGTAAATAGGAAAGGATCTTCAAAATTTAAACTGTATGTCTCTACTTTTTCACTACGTTTGTAGTTTAAAATAGAGGACAGACCTATACCAAAGAGATTTTTTAAACCTAAAGTTAAGTTCAAAATCAAACCTTCTTGAGAGTTATAACCCACTCCAAGGTCATAAAAGCCCCTTTTGTCTTCTTGCAGTTTTATTAGCCGATGCATTTGCTTTTTATCCGTATCTATAAAGGTATCTATCTTTACACCAATAAAAAGATTGCTACTTATAAAGTTGTATAAGGTTTCGTCTAAAGTTTTCTCTGAGTAAAATTCCTCTCGAACTGTCATATAGGAGAGTTCTCTATTGCTAGTGACTTTCGCACCGTAGTAAAGGTCCACGCCTGCTTTGTATCTGGGTCCTTCTGAAACTTTATAGGTGTATATGTAGTTTGTGACATCCTCCTCTTCTTCCAGCATAACCTCTGCCTCAAAGCTACCCTCCATATAACCATGGCCTTTAAGGTATTTTTCTATTCTTAAGTTCAACTGCTCTATCAAGGCAGAGTTATAAACCGCCGGCAGTTTCTTATTAGCCTCTCTGAAAATTTTCGCTATATCTTTGTTGTTGCCAATATAGTTTATAGCCTTAAGTATTTGCTTTTTGCCTTTGTTTATATCAAAGGATACATTTACTAATTTTTTATCTTTATCAATGTTTGTTTTAATCTCTCCCTCTGCAAGAGTATAGCCTTGTGCTTTTAATTGTTCTATCGTTTTTTCTAACTCTTTCTTTAACTCTTCCTCATCGTATGGTATGATTTGACCGTTTACAATAGCATTGTATCTTTGACCTTCTTTAATGAAAAAGAATATTGTCTCTCCTTCTTGCTTGTATTCTACCTCTACATCAAAAAAACCCTTTGATTGATAGGCATTTACTATGCTTTCCTTAGCCTCTTCCAAAGAAAATATGTCTATTCCCTTTTGAGGAAGTCCTGAAATTTTCAGCAGTTCCTGCGGACTAAAAAAGCTATTTCCCTCAAAAAAAGCTTGATACCTTTTCCCTTCATAGACATAAAAAACAGGATAAGCTAATTTTCCCTTACCTGATATTGCCTTTAGTGTGCTTATAGGATGGCTGAAAAAGTTTTTAATACCCTCCGCCAAGGCACCCACAAGTCTTAGGGGATGCCTTTCAATGCTCGGATCTGTGGGCAGAAGGACCCTCCAAAAGGGCCTTTCCATGTTAGCCTTTTGCAGTCCTTCGTAGTATGCAAAGCTGTCCCAAAAGCCAAGGGATAGGTATATATCCTGCAGGTCAAAAACTTTCCTTGAAAGTTCTCCCTCCTTGGCTATCCTTCCTTTTATAATTCCCAAGCGCTCATCCAAAAAGCTTGGGTCTAGACTTGAGCCTTTGTAAACTCCTCCCCCAATAAAGAAAACATCTCCCTCCTTCACTTCTATTTCAATGGATGCAAACCCAAGCTCGTCAATTTGTATATTTACCTTCGTCTTTGCCTCAATATAGCCCTTCTCTCTGTACAGCTCTTTAAGTTTATCCTCTAAGCTTTTAGGGTCCGTTTCTTTTAGAGGCGCACCCTCATAGAGGGTCAAATAGTTCAAAATTTCATCCTTCCAAACCGCCACATTACCTTTTACTTTCACGCTTTTTAGTATTGGATACCTCTCCACTTTAATGGTTATTTGCCCATCCTTTTCCTCAACGGTTACATTTTTTACTTCATCCAAACTTTTAAGAATTTCCACGATTGTTTGGTAGTTTTCTTCATTAACTAAGCTCTCAAAGTTATTTTCTGGTAGAGGATAGTTGAAAAGGATAACTACCTCAGAAAAGGCAGTTATGGGTAAGAAAAGGCTAAGGAAAAAAAGCCATTGACTAAAAACTCTCATCGGGTTAAATTATACATTCAAGAATGAGAATAACGGGGGAGTTAAACAAGGCAGAGCTAAACATTGGAAAAAAGAGTGTTGACTTTAATCCGTCATCCCAAACGCCAAACTTTGAGGATATTTTGAATTTAATAAAAGGTGCTGATATCTCCTTCAACCCGGCCATACCTCCTGAGGGTTCTTTGAAAGCTCAAGGGCACCCAACGGCTAACAAGGAGGAAAAGGACAACGACTTTCTAACTAACCTATCAATCTTTGGCTTGTTTGCCTATGGACAGGTTAAACAGATCTCTGAAGAAGAAAATGCAAAAGCAGACAATGTTTTTAACGGAACTAATACAAACTTACCCAACGAAGAAAAGTTAAATGCTTTATTGGTACAACTTAAAAGCTTGAAAGAACAATCTCAGGACACAAATAATGAGTTTTTCCTAGTTAAACCCGAGGTTTCAAACATTAAAGTAGACACCGCACAGTTTTCTACCAAAATTTCTTATCAAATCTTGGAAAATCAGTTTTCAGCCAATTATCAGAAACTACAAAACTTTTTGAACATTAATCAAACTAATGCTGGTAACGGCTTGACAAATGGCGATGAACCTCAAACAGAAGAGTTTGCACAGGGATTTTTTGATGGTTCGGGATTTGAGCTTTATCCAAAGGAAGAGCATACAAAGGCAGACCTACGCAACAATTCTGCTACTATTTCCTTAAAGATGACTAAAAATGTTCTTGAGGATTTACCTCAAAGGGTTGAGAAATCTGAGTTATCGCCCATAGAAAAGAGTAAAAAAGAGGAAGAACATTCGCACCTTTATAACATGGGAGTTTCTCCCCAAAGGTTTGAAGATAAGATAGAAAATGGCCAAGAGGTAAAAAATACAAAGCACTTCCACACTTTTCACGAGACTAGGAGCTTGTATGTAAAGCTTGAGGAAGGAGACTTTAGAATAAGGGTAATTAAAGATGCCATAAGTGTTAAGGTGGATTTTAGAGAAGACTTTAGACCGCCTACTGCTCAGGAAGTGCAAAATCTAATAGAAAGTCTCTCTAAGGTAGGTTTTAGAATGGAAATGCTTAGCTTGAACGGTAAAAACCTACAGTGGGAATTTAGACAGGGGCAAGAGGACAAGAGAGGAAGCAGGTCAAGGGAAGTAAGCCCCTATCAAGGTAAGGACAGGCAAGAATTTAGTCTTTATTTATAAAAGCCCCCGGAGGGGGACATGTTTTAGAGTAGTGATTTTACCTTTTCTACCACTTCCTCGTAATTGGGCTCTTGGGTGATTTCTGGCACTAGTTGGATGTAGGCTATGTTTCCTTCCTTGTCCACCACAAAGACTGCCCTTGCCAGTATGCCCTTTAGTGCGCCCTCGGAGATGAGAACGCCGTACTTTTCCATATCCCTGTAACGAAAGTCGGAGGCTACGGTTATGTTGCCTATGTTGAAGCTCTCGCAGAACCTCTTTTGGGCAAAGGGCAGGTCCATAGAGACCACAGTTACATCCACCCCAGACATGCCACCCATAAGCTCGTTGAACTTCTTGGTCTCCGTCTCACAAACGGGAGTATCCAAAGAGGGTACAGTTATGATCACTTGAACTACACCTTTGGCACCGCCAATAACCTTTTCCTGAAGGTCTTTGGTAACCACCACAGCCTCGGGTGCCTTCTGACCCACCTGCAAAGTGGGACCACAAAGGGCAACAGGATTGCCTTTTAAATTAACAGTTTGAGCCATGACACTTCCTCCTTTTTGGTTTTGCTTATATTTTAATGGCAAGTCAAGCCTTCAAAGGATGATAAAGCTCAGCTTTCTAAGAGGGCAAGGGCGTTTTTGAGTCTTTCTATGCCCTCCTTTATTGTATCCTCCGAAAGGCAGTAGGAAAGACGCAGATAACCTTCCCTTCCGAAGGCAGAACCCGGAACTCCCGCCACTCTACCTTTCTCCAGCAAAAACTCCGCAAGGGCAAGGTCTGAACCCAGCTTAGAGGAATAGTAGCTTAGGTTTGGAAAGATGTAAAAGGCACCCTTTGGTTTTACCACAGAAATGTTGGGGATATCCCTAAGTAAGTTGTAAGCTAAATCCCTTCTTTTTTCAAAGGTAGAACGCATGGTTTGGACAAAGGTCTGAGCATCGGGATTTTTTAGGGCTTCCAAGGCTCCGTACTGGGCAAAGGTGGTGGCGTTGGATATGGTCTGGCTGTTTAGGTCCTCAATTACCTTGGCAAACCTCTCTGGACAGGCAACATAACCAACTCTCCAACCGGTCATAGAGTAAGTTTTTGAGAAGGCGTTAACTGTAAAGGTAATTTCTCGGACCTCCTTTGAAAGACTGGCGGGGCTAACAAACTTCTCTCCATCATAGACAAAGGCTTCATAACACTCGTCGGAAATAATAAACACGTTCCTTGAAAGGCAGAGCTCCGCGATCTTTTTTATCTCCTCCTCGGGCACCACCGCACCGGTGGGGTTTGAGGGAGAGTTAAGCACCAGAGCCTTTGTCCTGTTGGTTATGTATGGTTCTATATCCTCCGCCCTCAGGATAAATCCGTTTTCTTCTTTTAGTTTGATCTCTACAGGCTTTGCACCGCAGAGTAAAATTTGTTCGGGGTATGTTACCCAGTAGGGGGATGGCAACAGTACCTCATCACCCTCGTCCAATATGGCGCTGAAAACTAAGTAAAGGGCCATCTTGGCACCGGCTGTTACTACAATTTCAGAAGGCTTGTACTCAACGTTGTTCTCTTTTAGCAATTTTTCTGCTAAGGCTTGCCTTAGGGGAGGTATTCCACCGGAGGGGCTGTACTTGGTTTTACCTTCCTTTAGGGCTTTTATACAGGCTTCCTTGATGAAATCGGGGGTATCAAAGTCTGGCTCTCCCGCACCAAAGCCCACCACATCAAAACCTTGACCTTTAAGCTGATTGACTTTGGCACTGAGGGCTAAGGTTGGAGCGGGCTTTATGTGAGAGACCCTCTTTGAAAGCATAGCTTTTTTATTATAAACCTCCCTTGACATTTTAAATCCGTTAAAATAACTTTAAAAGCATTTAGAAAAGCAAAAGGAGGCAGTAAATGTACTATGTGGCAGAGGTTATAAACGAGGAGTGCTCAAAGTATAACTGTAAGCAGTGTACCCTTTTCTGCCCAGAGCCTAACACCCTGATGTATTCAGACGAAGAACACCACGCCTATGTAAATACGGAACGGTGTAAGGGCTGTGCTCTATGCGTTTATGTCTGTAGTACCCTTTTAAAGCGTAATGCCATCCGCATGGTAATGCCAGAGGTCCATGCGGGTAAATAAAACGGCTTAGGAGGTAAATTATGGCGACCTTAGGTCCTTCAGGATTTTCACCATACCCAGTGGCGGTTTATGAGGGTGTGCTCAATCCACCACCAGGTAAAGCCCTCATGTTCAACGAGATAGTAGATGAAGAAATCGCTATGAGGGAAGCGGCAAAGGCTATGCTTACCTTACCAAACGCTACCATATTCCCAGGTCCTCAGGTGTTGTATGCGTGGAACGAAGAGGCAAAAGAAAAGGCAAAGCTGGTTAGAAAGATGGCAGAGGTGCTAAACGCTAAGATCATTCCCATGTATGACTACAGGCCCAAGTATCCGAAGATTAACCCTGCGGTGGAGATCAACCCTAACCATCCCAACCTTACCATATGGCACAACAAAATCAAAGCCTGCATATTTG
>WYEK01000035.1 GCA_009903855.1 Thermocrinis sp. | reverse complement strand
GCCATTGGAAATTGCACCTCCCACAAAGCTTGAAGAATTAAAAGCAGATGCGGATCTGAATCTTCTGTTGGATAACTTTGGGGGAGAGAAAAGTCTAAAGGACCTGAACTTAAATGGACTAAAGACAGTATCCTTGGTGGTAGGTCCGGAGGGAGGTTTTACCACGCAGGAATCGGAGCTTTTGCGCAAAAGAGGGTTCATACCCATAAAACTTTATCCTTACATCCTGCGTTCAGAAACCGCCGCGCTTTTGGGTGTGGGACTTATTATGAACCTTAGTACTCCATCTTGAAGCTGTTCTAAAAATCCCTTATCGGAACTGTCCCCAGCCGCGAGGCTGAAGTCCAAAGGGCTCTAAACATAGCACATCCCTCCTTTTTTATAGTTTCAATTCTATTTTATTCCATCTTAAACAATTTGCACACATGGGCGTATATTCCTTGTAGCGTGTTCCACAAACACATTCCCAAGTTTTTAAAGCTTCCTCCAAAACCCTTGCACACATCCTGTCCTCTTCCCGATGGGAGGATGAAGATACAGCCAAAGTCCTGTAATAGTCCGGTAGGCCCTCTAAAAGAGGTTTAACCTTAGAAAAAAGACCCAACCGTAGATAAACCAAAGCTAAAACTATCGTGTTTATCTGATCCCTTCGCCTTTCTATTATGTCCATAAACTTTGTAAGTAAAGCTTCTTTTCCTATCAAAATCATCAAAATTTGGTTATGAAGACCATCCTCAAAGCTTTTTTCAAAGAGCTTTATTGCGTCTCTTTCCTTTCCTGAATCAGCGTAGGCAAGTATGCGTGCGGAGTAAGTTAGAGGAGTTCTGTAAACGTCAAAGGCTTTTTCCGTATGATCTTCGTCCTTGGAAGTTATGTAAAGGCTTGCCAGTAATTCAGCTAGAATCTTTTTTTGGTTTTCCCTGTCCCACTTTTCACAATTTTTCAACACCCTCTCCTGAAGCTCCACCGCATCTTTTAAGTTGCCCTTCAAAAAGTTAATGTCCCTTAGCCCTTTCAATGCCAAGAGGTTTTCAGGCTCTTGCTCTATAATCCTTTCAAACTTCTCCTGAGCCTCTTCTATGTGATGTAGTTTTAGAAGCATTAAAGCACAGACAGGACTGGAAAAATTCAGAAGTTTGTTGATATCTTCCCTTTCGTAGGCACCAAAGCACGCGAAAGTTTCCGTAAAAGGGTTTCCTTGAAAGCTCTGCTCCGCTTTTAAAAAGAATCCCCTGTTTAGCCTCTCAACACCCTCTTTGAGGTTTTCCATAATTCTCCTGAGGGACCATTCCCTTGGCATAAAGTAGAAAAAGGCAAAAAGGAAGCCAAGAAAGACACTAAAAAGAACCAACACGAAGAGAGGAGCATATCCTTTGTAATTAAAGAAAGAAATTTCCACTATCAATGCATTCTGAAACACAAAAACTAAAAATAGGGCTATCAGAAGAATTAAGAGAATAAGCTTAATAAACCTCAAACCTCAACCCTCCTGGCGGTTGAATAAAGCCACTCAAGGTCATAGTAATCTCTCCACTCCTTTTGGAAGATATGAACTATTATATCCGTAAAGTCTATGAGCACCCAGTAGGCATTTTCCAAACCTTCCACATGGTCTGGGTATATTCCCTCTTTACTTAAACTTTCAACCAGATAATCTGTAAGGGCTCTGGCATGAACGGCAGAGTTGGCAGTAACTATAACAAAGTAGTCTGCTATGTTTGTATGCTTAGAAACATCCAATACCACTATATCCTCTCCCTTTTTCTCTTCAAGAAGTGAAACGATTTTTTTCAAAAGCTCCATTATCTCTTAGCCAATCTTTGTAGTTCTCTGTAGTAGCTGTTTTCTCCAAAGGTCTCTTTGTACTTTTCCATAAGCCTGAGACCTTCCTCTTTACTACTTCTTGCCATATCATCCCATCTTTTGATTTGCTCTTCTAAAAAGGCTATTCTCTTCTGAATTGCTTTCTTTTCTTCCTCATCCTTTGCAGAGTTCAAGCTCTTCTTTGCCTCCTCAATCCATTCTTTATATACCCTCTTCCTTCTTTCTGCCTGCTTTTCCACCAACAGAAGGGACTTTATGTATCTGTAAAAAACCTCCGCCTGAGATACCTGTTCTGGATAGTTTATCAGAAGGTCTCTGTACCTTAAGCTGGCTGAATAATAATAGCCATAGTCTTCGTAAAATTTGCCCACGAGATATTCATGGTCTGCAAGCCTTTTTTCAGCCCTTTCTAACACTTCCAACACCTTGTCCGCATACGCACTGTTTGGGTATTTGTTTAAAAACTCCTTAGCCTTGTCTATTGCCTTGTGTGTATAGGTTTGATCCCTGTAAGCATCGGGTGCCACTTTCATATAGCTGTCTATGAGTAGGTATTGAACCCTTTCTGATTCGGGCGCCTCTTGATAATTGAATAGGAAGTCTTCAAAATAAACCACCGCGTTCACGTAGTCTTTATCCAAATAGTAGCTTTCTCCTATCGCTAACTTTATCTCCTTTATCTGTGCGGGGGTTAGGTTTTCAAGATACTTCAGGGCTTCCTTGAGTTTCTCCACAGCCTTTTTGTAATCCCTGTTGCCATAGGCAGACATTCCCTCCGAGTATAGCTCCACCGCAAGCTTTGCCCTCTTCTCTTCTGTTACTTTCGCACAGGAGAACAGAAGGGATAGGATGAACGCGATAAAAAACCACCTACCTAACATGTCTAATTTCATACTTATTGTAATCCAAGTTTTCATCCTCTATGATAACTACGTGATCCATTTTCTTTGCCTTTATGTAGCTTTCAACTGTTCCTTTTCTACCCTTGGGCACGTAAACTTCCACAAAACCAGCGCCATGGTTTTCTATATCTAGGTCAAGCTCAAGGACATAAAGATTGTCTCCCTTTACCCTGCCAGAACCATTGCAGTAGGGACAATCCTCCGTCAGCATTTGGGTTAAGCTTTTTCCACTTCTCCTTCTTGCCATCTCCAACACACCCAACTTGGTAAAACCGTATATCTGAACATTGCAAAGGTCCTCTCCGAGGGCTTCTTTGAGGGCGTTTATCACTTTATCTTTATTGCCCTGTTCCTTCATGTCTATAAAGTCTATCATTATTATTCCGCCCAGGTCCCTTAGGATGATCTGCTTGGCGATCTCCTTTACCGCCTCCAAGTTGGTCCTTAGGGCGTTTTCCTCCTGGGTATCACCGCAGGCGTCTCCGCTGTTTACATCTATAACAGTCATGGCTTCGGTTTCTTCTATTACAATGTAGCCTCCTCCCTTCAGCCAGAGGCGTTTTTGAAGGGCTCTTTTCAGGGCTTCCCTTAGACCAAAAGATACTGCTAATGTACTTGCATCTTTCACATAGTAAAGCTTGTTCAAGAGGGATGGCTCAAAGCCTTCCAAGAAGTTTGATATCTGATGCCAAAGTGAAACATCGTTGCAAAAGATACCCTCAAGGTCCGACCAATGGGACCTTATCAGTTCCAAATGTCGGGGCAGTTCTTCTAAAAGAAGCTGAGGCTTTTTATTGCTTCTTAGCTTTGCCTTTAGGCTCTGATAAAGTCCTCTCAATTGCTGTAGTTCTCTCAGTATGTCCTCTTTACTTGCCCTAGCTGAAGCAGTCCTAAGTATTACTCCCTCATTCTGAAGGTCTTCTTTTATAAGATCCAGAAGCCTGCACTTATCCTCGGTGGATAGCTTTGAAGAACATTTCACCTCCTGAGTCTCGGGCATATACACGATGTATTTACCGGGTATTTTTATACGATTGGTCAGCTTTATGCCCTTTTCTCCCAGTTCATCCCTCACCCCCTGGACCAAAATCCAATCTCCAACCTTTAACATCTCTCCTTTCAAGGGTAGGTATGCCTCTTTGCCTAGCCCTATATCTACAAAAACACCTCCCATGCCCCTTGCCAATCTTTTTACCTTTCCCAAGAAGACGCTTCCCACAACCCTTTTCCTATCCTTGCTATCAAGCCGTATCTTTACAACCTCATCTCCTTCCAAAAGAAAGGAAAATACATCGTTTTTTAAGCCTAAGACCACTAACTTTTTTGCCATGAGCCTATAACTTCCTTAAGGGTAAGCAGTATTACCAAAGAGACCAAAGCTACATACAGGGTACCAAGGAAGGCGTTGGTGTAGTCGTTCATTATGACCCTCTGGGCTATCTCAAAGGATTTTATGCCTGCCGGCAGTTCTCCCATGGCAACCTTTTGGGATATAGAATCTGCGTGGGCTAAAAAGCCTATGCGTGGGTCCGGGTGGAATACCTTGAGGATACCTGCACTTATGGTGTTTATTGTCATCAGAAGGGCTGGCAAGCCTGCCACCCATAGGTATTTAAACTTACGGGTTTTTGCAAGATAAAGGACCGCAAGGGTTAAGGCGGTGGTAGCCAAAAGCTGGTTGGATATACCAAAGAGGGGCCAAAGGCTCCTTATGCCACCGTATGGGTCAATCACACCCGCATACAGAAAATAGCCCCAGAGGGCTACGGTTATGAAGCTGGCGGTCATGTTTGCCCAAGGGTTGGAGTAATCCCTAAAGCTTTTGATAACTCCACCCAAAAGGTCCTGGAGAATGTATCTTCCTACCCTTGTGCCACTGTCTATGGTGGTAAGGATAAAGACCACTTCAAAGAGTATGGCAAAGTGATACCAGAGGGAGAGGAGGGCTTCTCCTGTTATGCGGGCAAAGATGAGGGCTATGCCTATGGCAAAGGCGGGAGCGCCACCAACCTTTGAGAGGATGGTTTGTTCTCCTATTAGCTGTGCTATCCTCTTTAGCTCCTCCGCGGATACGCTAAAGCCCCAAGAGGAGATAATCTGGGCAGCGGTCTCTTCTGTCTTTCCTATAACGCTTGCAGGGCTGTTTATGGCAAAGTATAGCCCCGGCTCCATAGAAACCGCCGAGATCAGCGCCATTATTGCCACAAAGGACTCGGCCAGCATTGAACCATAACCTACCAGCCTAACGTGGCTCTCTTTGTCTAAAAGCTTTGGTGAGGTTCCGGAGGATATCAAGGCATGAAAGCCCGAGACCGCACCGCAGGCTATGGTGATCATCAAAAAGGGAAAAAGAGAACCCTGCCAAACAGGACCTATGCCTGTGTATGCATACTGAGTTAGGGCGGGCATCTTGACCTCTGGATTGGCTATAAAAACGCCCAGCCCTATGATGATTATGGTGCCCAGTTTCATAAAGGTGCTTAGGTAATCCCTTGGTGCCAGTAAAAGCCACACGGGCAAAGCGGAGGCAAAAAAGCCATAGACCATCAAACCAAAGGCTATTTGAACCTCCGAGAAGGTAAATAGCTTGCTTAGGGTTGGATGGGTTGACACAAACCTACCCAGCACCAGAGAGAGCATCAAGAGGGAAACACCTATAGCAGTTGCCTGTAGGACCGCACCCGGTCTAATCTTCCACATGTATATTCCCATGAGCATGGCTATGGGAATGGTGGCAAAGGAGGTAAAAGCAGACCATGGGCTCATGGCGGTAGCCTTGACTACTACCAAAGCAAGAACCGCCAGCAAGATGATAAGGATGGAGTAAATAACCAAGAGGACCACGAACCCACCGAACCTGCCCAAATACTCCCTTGCGATGGCACCCAAGCTTTTACCGCCCATCCGCATGGATATGGTAAGGATGAGCATATCTTGGACCGCACCCGCCACCACCGCACCTATGGGGATCCAGATAACTCCCGGTAGATAGCCCATCTGCGCTGCAAGGACAGGACCCACGAGAGGACCAGCACCGGAGATGGACGCAAAGTGATGTCCAAAGAGCACCCACTTGTTGGTGGGCACATAGTCCAAGCCGTTGTAAAACCTGTGGGCAGGGGTTGGATTTTGGTCCGAGACTTCAAAAACTTTGTAGGCTATGTAGTAGCTGTAATACCTGTAGCCCAAAATGTAAAGGGAGAGGGCACAGAGTAAAATCCAGCCCGCACTTACGGGCTCCTTTCTGTAGATAGCTAAGACATAAAAGGCAA
>WYEK01000100.1 GCA_009903855.1 Thermocrinis sp. | reverse complement strand
ATACCCTCTATGAGGATTTTCCCAAATTGGTGGCTGAGGGAGAGAAGGTAAAGAGGGTTCTTGAGCTTCATAGTGGTGTGGGGTTTTTCAGCTTTTGGCTCTCAGAGAGTTGCGAGTTTCTTTTTGGCTCTGATGCTAATCAGAGTGCGATCAAAGATGCTATATATAATGCCAAGCTAAACCAAGTTTCCAATGTTTCCTTTGCCCACGAGAAGGCTGTAGATACCCTAAAAAACCATGCGGGAGAGGTCATAGACCTTTTGGTTCTGGACCCTCCAAGGGAAGGACTCTCGGAGGGTGAGGCAAAGCTCATCGTCCAGAACAAACCCAAAAGGATCATATACATATCCTGCAATCCCACCACCTTGGCAAGGGACCTAAAGGTCTTAGTCTCCGGTGGATACAAGATAGAGGGCGTGCATTTGGTAGATAACTTCCCTCAAACCTATCACATAGAGTCTGTGGTTAAACTAACTATTTAGGGGGTTCCGCTATGGGTAAGGTGTTGGTGCTTTATGATTCAAGCACTGGAAACACGGAAAAGATGGCATACCTTGTGGCGGAGGGTGCAAAAAGGGTAGAAGGTATTGAGGTGAGGATCAAAAAGGTGGATGATGCTACAAAAGAGGATGTGCTCTGGGCGGATGGTCTGGCGGTTGGCTCTCCTACCCACATGGGAATAATCTCTTGGAAGCTTAAGAAGTTCTTTGACGAGGAGTTGGGAGAGCTCTGGGGCGAGATTGACGGGAAAATAGCCTGTGCCTTTTCTTCCTCCGGTGGATGGGGTGGAGGAAACGAAGTGGCCTGTATGTCCATTCTAACCGTTCTTATGAACTTTGGCTTTTTGGTCTTCGGGGTAACGGACTATGTGGGTAAAAAATTCACACTGCACTACGGTGCGGTTGTGGCTGGAGAGCCTCGCTCCGAGGAGGAGAAGGAAGCTTGCAGACGCCTTGGAGAAAGATTAGCCCAGTATGTGGCGATCTTTTTTGACCGCAAAAGGGAGCTCTTGGAGCATATAAGGACCTTTGAAGGAAAGTTTAAGGATTGAGAAAAGTGGCTTTGAACTCCTCCAAAAATTTTTCTCTATCGCAAACCACAAAAATTTCCTGCACGGAGGTGCCGTTTTTGTATAAAAGCTTATAGCCGGTGGGTGTTTCGTACTTCAAAAACAGTCCTTTGGAACCTATGCCCTTGTTCTGCCGGACTATCCTGCCGGGAATTATGGACTTTACTGAGCTAAAACTAGAGAGCTTTTTTAAATACTCCTCCAAGCCCTCCAAAAGATGATGCTCTATCTTTACCTTTCCTTTTCGGTGTTTTCCCATAGCAGGCTTTTGGCATCTACCACCTTGCTGTTGGGCACTACTAAATCTGCCCCAAGCTCTTGCGCTTTTTTTATTAGCCCTATGTTTTTGTGCCCACAGTAGGCTATGACCCTTTTGGCTCTCTTTTCTTTTAGCTCTCTTATGATCTCCGGTGGGTTAGTTTCCACATTTACAAATACCACATCTTCCCCTTGCCAATCCTTGCCCACTCGCACATCGTAGCCACTGAGGGAGTTTTTGACCCTGCTTGCCAGTATGAGATTACTTTCTATCAGTAGAATTTTCATCTTAACTTCTCCTTTAAAAGCTCCAAAGCCTTCTCAAAGTTCTCCGGCTTTGTGCCCCCACCCTGCGCCAAGTCATCCCTACCTCCGCCCCCACCACCAAGGACCTTTCCTACCTCTTTTATAAGTTCTTTGGCAGAAAGGCTACCCACTAAGTCCTTGGATAGGGCAATAAGGGTAGAGAGCTTTCCTTCCCTCTTGCTTGCCAAAAAGACAACCGTTTTTGTTCTTCCCTGCCTGAACTGGTCTGCCAGTTCTCGGAGAAGGTCTCCCTCCACATCCTCCAAAACTCCATAGAAAAGGGTGTATTCCCCAAAGCCCTCTTCCTTTATCTTTTCCTTTGCTTGCTTTCTTGCAGATTCAGACTTTACCCTTTGCAGTTCCCTTTCTAACTCCTTTACTCTTTCTTGGAGTTTGGAGAGGCCTTCCAACACCTCCTCTGTGCTGACGCCCAGGCTTTGTGCCACTTGCTTTAGGGTCAAAGATTCCAAAAATGCCTCTTCCACTGCCCATCTTCCCGTCTTTGCAACGATCCGCCTCAGGCCCGCACCTATGGAAGATTCGGAGATGATCTTAAAGTAGCCTATGTCTCCAGTCCTTGACACGTGGGTGCCACCGCACAGCTCCTTTGAAAAGTCCCCCACGCTCAGCACCCTTACCCTTTCTCCGTATTTCTCTTCAAAGATAGCTATAGCACCCTCCTTTATGGCTTCCCTGTAATCCTTTTCTTCCACAATCACAGGCTCATTCTTTCTTATCTGTTCATTGACCAGCTCTTCGACCCTCTTTAGCTCATCCACACTCAAGGCCTGAAAGTGGGTAAAGTCAAACCGCAGGTATTTGTCCGCCACCAAAGAACCCGCCTGTCTTACGTGTTCTCCCAGCACAAGCCTAAGGGCTGAATGCAAAAGGTGTGTGGCGGTATGGTTTCTTTTTATGTCCTCCCTTCTCTCCCGGTCAATGCTTGCGATCACTTGGTCTCCCACCTTAATGGTTCCTTTCACCACCTTTCCTTTGTGGCTTATAACACCATCCACAGGAGATTGGGTATCATCCACCACAAAAACACCGCCCACAGACTCAATAGTACCCGTGTCTCCTATCTGTCCGCCCCTTTCCGCATAAAAGGGAGTGATGTCTAAAAATACTTCCCCCTCTTCTCCCTCCTTTAGTTCGGAGACGAGCTCACCATTTTTCAAAAGGGCAATGACCTTTGATTGGGATACATACTGCTCATAACCCACAAAGGTGGAAGTCCTTCCTATGTTTTTGAGGTGTTGGTATATAGGTTGAACCTCTTTGGTCTGAATTTTGAAGTTCTGTCTTGCCCTTTCCCTCTGAATTTCCATCTCTTTTTCAAAGCCTTCCATATCAAGGCTCAAACCTTTTTCCTTGGCTATCTCCTCCAAAAGGTCCAAGGGAAAGCCGTAGGTGTCGTAGAGTTTAAAGACCTCTTCACCTTTCAAAAAGCGTCTTCCCTCTTCTAAAGCAGTGTTTATGAACTCCTCAACCACAGGCATGCTGTTTCTAAAGGTGTGCAAGAACCTCTCCTCTTCTGCCTTAACTACTCCCTTTACAAAGGTCCTTGTCTGAAGAAGCTCTGGATAGGCATCCTTCATAACTTCTACCACCACATCCACACCCTTGTAAAGGAAGGGTTCCCTTATTCCCAGCTTGTATCCGAACCTCAGAGCCCTTCTGAGGATCCTTCTGATCACGTATCCCCTTGCGGTGTTGGAGGGCAGAACGCCATCGGAGATGGCAAAGGTAATAGCCCTAAGGTGGTCTGCGATAACTCGCATGGCAACGGTGTCCTCAAAGTTTTCTCCGTAGGTCTTACCGCTGATTTCTTGCCCGAAATCTATGAGAGGTTTTATAAGGTCTATCTCAAAGTTTGTTTTTGTCCCTTGCAGTACGCTTGCGATCCTCTCTAGTCCCATACCCGTGTCTATGTTGGGATTGGGAAGAGGCGTCAAATTACCCTTTTCATCCCTGTTGTACTGCATGAAAACCAGGTTCCATATCTCTAAAAACCTCTCCTCTCCATACTCCTCCCCTCTATCCACATAGATCTCCGAAGAGGGTCCGCAAGGACCAGTGTCCCCCATTTGCCAAAAGTTGTCTTCCTCCCCAAGCCTCCATATTCTCTCGGAGGGAAGCCCCACCTCCTCGTTCCAAATTCTGTATGCTTCCTCGTCATCCCTAAAGACGCTAACATAAAGCTTTTCCTTTGGGAGCTTTAAATACTCCGTCACGAACTCCCAAGCGTAGAGTATGGCTTCCCTTTTAAAGTAATCTCCAAAGGAAAAGTTGCCCAGCATCTCAAAGAAGGTGTGGTGCCTTGAAGTATAGCCCACGCTCTCTAAGTCATTGTGCTTACCGGACACCCGCAAACACTTCTGACAAGAAACTGCCCTTTTATAAGGTCTCTTTTCCAACCCCAAAAACACGTTCTTAAAGGGCACCATTCCTGCGTTGGTAAACAAAAGGGTTGGGTCCGACTCGGGAACAAGGGAGGCACTTTTTACCCTTGTATGCCCTTTGCTTTCAAAAAAACTCAAAAACAACTCCCTAATCTCGTTGCCACTCATCGCTTTTTATTTTAATCCTATTTGCAAAAGGTTTTTATTAGCATGGTCAGGAATTCCATGTGATGGGCTGAAGACTTGGGAATGGGAGATGGTGTGAATCCGTCTCCCTCAGAATCCACCATATCGCTATGGCTTTAATTCTCTAATTGAGTTTGCGGAAGCACTTCACAAGTTTTTAAGCAAGGCCAGTGCTCATAAAAAAGGCTATGGAGGAAGTCAAAGGCGAAAAGCTAAATATCTCTTCTCTTTTTACAGGTGTTTGGTTTTAGTTTGGCTAATCCCTCATAGGCTATAGTCGTAAGGCATTAGCCCTGAACAAGGGAGAAGAGCCTAAGTTATTGGACAATGCCCGCAGAGATCAACCAAACAACTCTTTAAAAATATCCGGGCGTCTTTGTTTGAGTTTGTTTAAATACTCGTTGAGGGACATATAATCGGGCTCGCTCTTTACAGCCCTTGTTCTTATGTAAAATCTGACCTCTTTTCCCTCAATTTCAAAGAGTATGAGCCCTAACCCAAACCTTAGACACAAAGACTCCAGCCTTCCGATCTCCTCAGAACCTTTCGGCACTACCAAATAAACCTTGTGGCTGAATAGCTTGTAGGCACACGCCTGACCAAAGGCGACCACCAACTGATTTGGGTCAAGCTTTATCTCTGCACTAACGATCTCTGGAATGGGCAACCTTATGGGCTCATAATCGGGAAATCTATATATTCCAAAAACATCGGGAGTTCCCCACTTATCCTCGAAGACTTTTCCACCCAAGGGCACTGCCCTGGAACACTCTTCCAACTCGTCGGTCAAATATTGAGCAAAGGGCTGGTATAGGTCTTGCTCTCTTATTCCCTCCACTGGTTTTGGAAATGCCTCTTCCCTTACAAGACGAAACAATCCCCTCTCGGGTATAACTATATCTTTTATGTCCCCGCTTCTAATTTTTTCTCTTAGACTATGAAGGGCACCATGAATAGTGTTTTCCTTTATCTCCGGATGTTTCTCTCTGATATACCTCACCAGCTCGGAGTATCTCAATCCCTCTTGGAATGATGTTAAGGCTTCTCTAATCGCCCTCTCTATTTTTTCTCTGTTGGTTGGCACAAAGGCTTAGTATATCATACTCCAAAGATAACGACGCTTATATTTATAAGAAATGCCACACTCTACAACCGATCACATCATAGAGCTTAAGCTAAAAAAGCTATACCACAAAGACAAAGCGAGCATAGAAGAGCTTTTAAACAGTAGGGCGGGCAGAAACCTTTTACCCTACGAGATCGTTTTCAACGACCAGGTGGATTGGGAAAAACTTAAAGATTCTGTCCCTGAACTTTCTGAATACTACCACAAAGCCTGCGTTATCTATTCAAACTACATATATCTCATAAGAAGAAATAAGCCACTGCCCACTGTTAAAGAAAAGATAAAACAGGAGGATGTAAGAAAGTTTTTTGAGGCTTTGAGGGCTTTGGAATGATAAATGTTGTTGAAATTTTTAAAGAGATAGCAAAAAGCACTGGCAAATCTATTGAGATTATTCTGGTTGGAGCGCAAGCTTTGCCATATTATGGAGTTGAAGCAAGGGCAACGATGGATATAGACGCAGAGATCGTTAGAGGTGATTTGGAGGAGGTCTACTTTGAGCTAAAAAAAAGAGGTTTTGAAAGCGACCTGTCTGAAAACATAAGCGGATGGAGTGTGATCTCACTGCCAAAAGGCTATCGGGATAGGGCTATAACGATCTATCAGGACGATCAGCTAAAGGTCAGCGTGCTTAGCCCTTACGACTTCATCATAATGAAGCTAAGGAGAGGCACGGAGCAGGATTTGGAGGATTGTTTAAATGTCGCCTTAACAAACCACCTATCCGTTGAGGAATTGGACAGATACTTTGAAAATGCCATAAGGAACTCTATCAAGGACACTACAATATTTAACTTCAGGCTAATTTACAATCACTTTAGACAAGCCTTAATGGAACTTTTGTCCCAAAAATCTGAGCGAACT
>WYEK01000004.1 GCA_009903855.1 Thermocrinis sp. | reverse complement strand
TGTTGATGGTCGGAGTGGGAATATGGAGCTTTTTGAAGCTTCCAATAGACACCTTCCCAGACCCTACACCCGTTCAGGTGGTAATCTATACAGAAACTCCCGGACTTTCTGCGGAGGAAACTGAAGTTTTGGTTACAAAGCCCATAGAGTCGGTGATGTCGGGGCTGAACGGTGTGGAACTTGTGAGGTCTGTAAGCTTGCCCGGACTTTCTTATGTTACAGTCTTTTTTAAGGAAGGTACGGATGTTTATTTTGCCAGAAATTTAGTGTCTCAAAAACTCCAAGAAGCCCAAGCCCAAATACCTCCCGGCTATATCCCAAGGATGGGTCCAAACACATCAGGACTTGGAAACGTGCTCTTTTATGCCTTGGTGGACGAGAGCGGAAACCACTCCCTGGAAGACCTAAAAACCCTCCAGATGTGGAAGGTAAAGCCACTGATAAAGTCGGTGGATGGCGTTGAGGAGATATCCCAGTGGGGACCTGAAAGGGCTTACCTGATAAAGCTTGACCCAACCGCCATGAGCCTCTACGGAATAACCTTCCAAGACGTAATAAAGTCCTTAGAAGAGTATAACCAGATAGCGGGTGGGGGCTTTTTGATGTCTCCGCATGGGGACCTTGTGGTAAGAGGTCTTGGAAGGATAAAGAGCATAGAAGAACTCAAGAACATACCTATAAAGAAGGCGGAGGGGGTTTCTGTACTCTTGGGGCAGACAGCCCAAATAGAACCGGGGGAGCTTCCCAACAGAAGGGGTGCCTTTACTCTAAACGGCGAAGAAGTTCAAGGGAACATCGTATTAAAGAGGATCAACACCAACACTATGGAGCTTGTTTCTATGCTGAAAGAGAAAATAAAGGAAGCTCAGAAAATTCTTCCAGAGGGTGTGAAGATAGAAATCCTATACGACCAGTCTTACCTTACGGAGCGTGCCCTTTATACCGTTGAAAGAGCCCTGCTGGAGGGTATAGTGCTTGTGTCTATTGCCATAATGCTCTATCTTTGGAACATAAGAACCGCCCTGTTGGTGGTTCTCTCCATTCCTCTTACCATGCTCTTGACCTTTATCCTAATGAAGCAAACTGGACTTTCGGGAAATCTCATGTCCTTAGGTGGTTTAGCCATAGGCATTGGACTCTTTGCGGACGCCACTGTAGTTGTGGTGGAAAACATCTACAAACATCTCTCTGAAGCAAAAACACACAACAAGCTTTCGGTGATAGCAGATGCGGTGAGTGAGGTGATAAAGCCCGTAAGCTTTGCCATAGCTGTGATAATTGTGGTCTTTTTACCCATCTTTACCTTTGAATCGGTGGAAGGGAAATACTACAAGCCTCTTGCCCTCACCATCATATTCGCCCTCTTATCCTCCTTGGTGGTTGCCTTGTTCTTTATGCCCGTGCTCTCATACTACTTCTTGAAGGGTGGAAAAGAAGAGACCTATATATTTGCCAAGCTAAGGGAAAAGTATTTGGCTCTGTTGGAAAAAGCCCTTAAGATAAGACCAATTCTTATAGCCTTTGCGGTGGTTTCCTTTGTCTTTTCACTCTTTTTGCTTTCCAGGGTGGGAACGGAATTTGCTCCGGAGCTTGAGGAGGGTGCAGTTTTGGTAAAGTCCTTTTTGGACCCGAACGTATCCTTGGAGGAAGCAAAGAGAGTGGCCAAGCTCGTAGAAGAAACCGCCTTGCAGTATCCCGAAGTGGTCAGAACCTTTTCCAACATAGGAAGGGCGGAGGTGGGAGAGCCGGAGGATGTTAGCTACATAGAAACCTTTGTTATTCTAAAGCCTGCTTCCGAATGGAAGACTTTTAAAAGCAGAGAAGAGTTTGTAAGTATACTCAGGGAAAAGCTAAAAGACGTGCCCGGCGTGGAGTTTAGCTTCACACAGCCTATACAGATGAGGATAGACGAGCTAATCTCGGGCGTAAAAGCAACGGTTGCCATAAAGATCTTTGGGGATGACCTACAAAAGATAAACGAGCTCGCCCAACAGGTGGAAGAAATCGTCAGGAGCGTAAAAGGTGCTGTGGATGTGGAAACAGAAGCCCAATCGGGAAAGGCACAACTAAGGATAATCCCAAAGATGGAGGAGCTAAAGCGGTACGACCTAACCACCGCGGAGCTTATGGAGTTGGTTGCCTATGCCCTTGGTGGAAAGGAGGTGGGCTACCTTCAGAAGGACCAGATCCTTTTCCCTATAGTGGTTAGCCTAAGGGACAAGGACTTAGAGACCTTGAAAAACCTCCCACTCCTTTTAAAGGATGGTAGCTTGATAAGTCTTTCTCAGGTGGCAGACCTTGAAGTTGCCGAAGGCTTTCAAAAGATAAGAAGAGAAAACGGTATAAGGTTTGCCTTGGTGCAGTGCGACGTCTCCGGAAGGGACTTGGGTAGCTTTGTGAAAGAGCTAAAAGAAAAACTCTCCAAAGAAGTTAAGCTTCCACCTGGCTACTTCATAACCTTTGGGGGTCAGTTTGAAAACCAAGAGAGGGCTATGAAAAGATTAGCGGTGGTAGTTCCCATCGCAATAGCCTTAATATTCTTACTCCTTTACATAAACTACAACTCGGTAAGGGACGCCCTGATAGTTATGCTAAATGTTCCCTTTGCCACAATAGGCGGAGTGTTTGCTCTGTATCTTTCCGGCTACAACCTCTCGGTGCCCTCCGCCATAGGCTTTATAGCGGTCTTTGGCATAGCTACCCTAAACGGTGTGGTGCTTGTCTCTTACATAAAGAGCCTTTTAGAGGATGGCTTACCCATCAGGTCCGCGGTGGTTCAAGGTGCCAGCAGAAGGCTAAGACCAATCCTGATAACCGCCACCGCCACATCCCTCGGATTGGTGCCCATGCTTTTATCAGAGGGCATAGGCTCGGAGGTTCAAAAGCCCTTAGCCTTGGTGGTTATAGGTGGAATTTTTACTTCCACTCTGCTTACACTACTCATTCTGCCCTCAGTCTATGAAAAGTTTGGTGTTAAAATGGAAAAAAATGAAGATAGGCGTTAACTTCAACCCTGCACCCTTTCTTATTTGGTTCAAGGACTACGACAGAGATAAGTTTATTAGAGATCTGATAGCTGGGCTCACTGTAGCAGCGGTTTTGGTGCCCCAGGGTATGGCTTACGCCTTGCTGGCAGGCATGCCACCCATCTACGGGCTCTATGCATCCTTTTTGCCGGTGGCTGTGGCAGCCCTCTTTGGCAGTTCAAGGTTTTTGGCAACGGGTCCAGTGGCGATGACCGCCCTTCTTTCTGCCTCTGCGGTGCAAGGGCTCGCAGAGCCGGGCTCCCAAAGATGGATAGAACTGATGGCGGTCTTAGCCCTCATGGTGGGCTTCATAAGGCTTTTTGTAGGACTCTTTAAGTTAGGCTTTGTGGTAGAGCTTATACCCACCAGTGTAATAACGGGTTTTATAAGTGCGGGCGCCTTGGTTATAGCCCTATCTCAGGTGGGACACTTCTTGGGTTTTAAAGTGGTTCAAACTACCCATATATATGACGTGGTCGTGGATATAATCCAAAAGATAGGGCAAACTAACCCATACACACTGGCAATAGGAGTCTTAGCCTATGCCATTATTTGGCTCTCAAGAAAGGTCCATCCCCTTGTGCCGGGGGCGTTGCTGGCGGTTATAATAACCTCCCTTCTATCTTACTACTTTCAGCTTAAAAACTTTGGCGTTTCCATTGTGGGAGATGTGCCTCAGGGTATACCAGGTCTACACTTTCCATCAGTAGGTTTTGAAACTTTGGCATCCCTTTGGGGTGGTGCCTTTGTGGTAGCTGCCTTTGGCTTGGTGGAAGCGGTGTCTATAGCTAAACGTTTAGCCCTTCAGGCGGGAGACAAATGGGACGCAAACCAAGAACTAATAGGTCAAGGGCTCGCCAACATTGTGGCGGGAATATTTAAAGGCTTTCCGGTGGGAGGCTCCTTTTCAAGGTCCGCCCTGAACTTTCAGCTGGGTGCCAAAAGTCCTATGGCAAGCGTAATAACCGCCTCGGTTATCGGTCTTACCCTTTTGCTTTTGGCTCCCGCTTTTTATTACCTCCCAAAGGCGACCCTGTCTGCCATAGTGCTCTCTGCGGTCATAAGCCTCATAAGACCTCAGGAGATTTTTAAGCTTTATAAAATCAATAGGATGGATGGTATCATTGCAGGCATAACCTTTGCCAGCGTTTTCTTTATGGACCTGTGGGTTGCCCTTACCCTTGGTACTGTAATATCCCTTGGCTCTTTTGTCTATAAAACCATGTATCCACGTATTATGGTGCTAACAAGAAATCCCCAGTCTCACACCTTTGTAAACGCAGAAAGGGAAAAATTGCCCGAATGTCCTCAGATACTGTACATAAGACCCAACATGTCTGTATACTACGCCAACGCAGAGTATGTTTATGAATACATTCTCCAAAAGGCACAGGAAAGAAAAAAGGACAGACCATTAAAGTATGTGCTAATAGATTTTGAGGCGGTCAATTACATTGATGCCACCGGTGGACAGACCCTTATGAGGCTCTTTGATGAACTAAAAAGGATGGGCTTAGAACCTGCCCTTGCAAACATTGGTTGTGATGTCTTCCCTATATTGGACAGGCTTGGCTTTGACAAAAAGGTTAGAGAGGACCTTGTCTTTGACTCAAAGGGTCAGTCCATAACCGAGCTGTTTAAAAAGCTAGACCATGAATACTGTGCCAAGGTTTGCCCCTACGCAGTCTTTAAAGAGTGCTACAGTGTTAAGCCCGCCGATTTCAAACCAGTAATAAACTTGTAATATAATATTAAGTCCTTTAAAAAGCGGAGGTAAAGCCATGGGTGGTTTGTTGCAAGAGGTTCAAAAAGTTTACACCCCCCAAAGGGAATTTCCCGAACTGAAGGTTGGAAACACAGTTAGGGTTTATTACAAGATAGTGGAAGGTGAAAAGGAAAGAGTTCAGCCTTTTGAGGGTGTGGTTATAAGAATAAGAGGCTCAGGGCTGGATAAGACCTTCACAGTCCGCAGGGAGTCCTACGGAGTGGGTATAGAGAGGACATTTCCCTACTACAGTTCTAACATTGAGAAGATAGAGCTTGTGAAGTATGGAAAGGTGCGTAGGGCAAGGCTCTACTTCCTGAGAAAGTACAAGGGTAAAGAAGCCCTAAGCAAGATAAGGGAGATCAAACCCTGGGAACTCAAGAAAAAGTAATGCTTGACTTTGAAAGGTCCCTCTGGGAGAAGGGACTTGTGGTGGCGGGTGTAGATGAGGCAGGGCGGGGACCCTTGGCGGGTCCCGTGGTAGCCTGCGCGGTGATCCTCCCACCCTTCACAGAACCCTTTTTAAAGGGCGACTCTAAAAAGCTTCCCCAGAAGGAAAGAGAAGAAGCCTACGAACATATTAAAAAAATAGCCATAGCCATAGGCACCGCGGTGGTTGATAGCACGGTAATAGACAGACTAAACATCCTGAAAGCCACCAAGTTAGCGATGGAGAGGGCTTTGGAAGATCTAAAAACAAAGTTCGATGTGGTGATCTCAGACTATGTGAAATTGGAAAAATTTAACTGCATTCCCTTGGTTAAGGGGGACGAAAGGAGCTTAAGCTGTGCTTGTGCCTCTGTGGTGGCAAAGGTGCTAAGGGACAGAATTATGGAACACTACCACACACGTTTTCCAGGCTTTAACTTTCATAAAAACAAGGGCTATCCTACGCCGGACCACCTGAGAGCCTTGAGGGAGTTAAAACCTACCCCAATACACAGAAAAAGCTTCTTACCTTTAAGACAGCTGGAGCTTTATGCATATTCCCGTTCTGCTTGAGGAAGCGGTAGACCTACTTCTGGGAAGCGGAGGAAAGCTTTTCGTAGATTGCACAGTAGGACTTGGGGGACACACAAGGAGAGTTTTAGAAAAGAAACCGCAAGCCTTTGTTATAGGTATAGACAGGGACCCCTTTGCCCTAGAGAAAGCGGGGGAAAACCTGAGAGAGTTTGAGGGAAGGTTTAGCCTATACAAGGCAAGCTATTCAGACCTTGACTTGGTTTTAAAGGAGGAGGGCATAGAGGCGGTGGATGGTTTTCTCTTTGACCTCGGCATGTCTATGCTACAGTTAAAGAGCCCACGAGGTTTTTCCTTTCAGAGGGATGAACCCTTGGACATGAGAATGGACCCAGAACAGAAGCTAACCGCCTTTGATGTGGTCAATAAATACTCGGAGAAGGATTTGGAAAGAATACTTAGGGAATACGGAGAGGAGAGAA
>WYEK01000043.1 GCA_009903855.1 Thermocrinis sp. | reverse complement strand
GTTGGTATATGAGTGCATTGAAGGATCACAAGGAGATGCATTTGGACATAGCCATAAGTTCGGTGGTAATAGCCCTTTTGGGGATAGGTTTAGCTTATTTGGTGTTTGTCAAGAGAGTTTTGGACCCTGAAAAGCTCTATCAATCTCTAAAGCCTGTCCATACCACCTTCAAAGAACAGTTCTTTACGGAAAGGTTGTACCACAAGGGGTTCGCAAAGGGCTATATGGAACTCTCAAGGGGTCTTTTCTTGGTGGGTGATAGGTTCTTAATAGATGGTTTTATAAACCTTCTGAACTTTCTTTACTTCAGAGTGGTTAAGTTTCTGTGGCTCAAGCTGGACATATACACGGTGGACCTTTTTGTTAATGGGATTGCCAAGTTCTCCTTTAGGTTTGGGAGAAAAGCAAGCCTAATACAAACTGGGCTTCTAAACAACTACGTGGCCTTTTTGCTCTTTGGATTGGTTGTTTTGCTGGGAATAATCATTTACTTTATGAGGTGAGCCATGGAGCTTGTGCCTGCGGTTTTTCCTTTTATTCCTTTAAGTATAGTCCTGCCGTTGCTGGGTATGGTGCTCATTGTTTTTCTTGAGGAAAAATTTGCCAAGTGGATTGCCCTTGTCTTTTCGGGTGCGGTTTTTGTTCTCTCTTTGGTTTCCCTCCTTTACTTTGACTTTTCTCAGGCTCAAAAGGTTCAGTTTTACCAAAGCATCACCCTAATTAAAGAGCTAAATCTGAGTCTCTCCTTTGGTGCAGACGGCCTTTCCTACCTTATGTATATTCTTACCACCTTGGTTTCTTTTGTAGCCATATGCTGGTCTATAAGGGACCATCAGATAAACCACCGGCTAAAGGAATATTACGCTTGGTTTTTGCTAACTGAAAGCGCCCTCGTGGGTGTATTCACCAGCTGGGACATGCTCGTCTTTTATGTCTTTTATGAGCTTACCCTTGTACCCATGTTCTTTGTTATAGGCATATGGGGCTACAAGCTAAGGCTATACTCTGCCTACAAGTTCTTTGTTTATATCTTTGTCTCTTCTTTGTTTTTACTTCTGGGAATAGTGAGCATTGCGGTGGAGCATTACAGGCAGTTTGGTAAATTCTCCTTTTCTTACTTTGACCTCTTGCAAAACCAGTATGGCTTGGCTTTCGGGCTTTTTCTTTTCCTGCTCTTCTTTATTGCCTTTGCGGTAAAAACGCCCATAGTGCCCTTTCATACATGGCTTCCCGATGCCCACGGTGAGGCACCCACCGCTGGTTCTGTGGTGCTGGCGGCGATACTCTTAAAGATGGGTACTTATGCCCTTCTAAGGTTTAACATTGGGCTTTTCCCAAAGATTGCGGTCTTTTTGATGCCAGTCCTTGTGCTTTGGGGTATAGCAAGCATAATCTTTGCCTCTTGGTTCACCATAAGCCAGAGCAATGTTAAACGTTTTGTTGCATACTCTTCTGTTAGCCACATGGGCTTTGTAGTGGCGGGTATGTTTTTACTCAACAAGGAAGGTCTTAGGGCGAGCATAATGGAGATGTTTGCCCATGGACTTACCTCTGCCTCTCTGTTTATGATGGCAGGTTTTATATACAACAGACTGCACAGTTTTAACATGCAGGCACTGAGGGGTTCCATAAGGTTTATGCCAGTGTTTGCGGTTCTTACTGCCATAACGGGCTTTTCTTCTATGGGTCTTCCAGGTGGTTCTTCCTTTTGGGGTAAGTTTTTGACCATAATGGGTGCAAAGGAATACACCTTGCAATTGGCACTCCTTGTCCTTGCGGGGGCCTTCTTCAGCGTCCTTTATATGCTTTATCTGTTGAAAACCCTATACTTGGATGTTAAAGAGGAGGGTAGGCTTGTCCATTTTACGGATGTCAGGGGGTTTAAGTTGGTTGCCTTCCTGTTGGTGGTGGTGCCCATGCTTATGGTGGGGCTTCTACCTTTCCTTTTCTTTGCCTTCTTTGACGCCCATATTGACTTTCTTCTTGCGATGATATCAAAAAGCTTGGAGGGTGGCTTATGGAAATGAAGGATCTAATTCAGATTGAAATTCCAAAGCTTGCCCTCTTTGTTCCCGAGCTGATCGTTCTGATCACAGGCTTTGTACTCTTTAGCCTTGATCTCATATACAAAAGACTCTCCCATACCTTGGCAATAAGCATTAGTGTGATAGGCTACACCTTGGCACTGCTTTATCTGATCTTTAACTTTGACCTCAGAGGAGAGACCTTTTATGGACTCTATGTTAGGGATTCCTTTTCCTCTTTGCTTCAGGTTTTTATGATACTGCTTACCATAATCCTTCTTGCCTTTACGCTTCAGTACCAGAGATTTAAAAGGTCCCTGTATGGAGAGTTTTATTACCTTCTGGCTTTCTCCCTTCTTGGTGGTATGGTTCTTGCCAGTTCTTACAACCTGCTTCTCATATACATAGCCCTTGAGGCGGTTTCCGTGTCCTTTTATATACTTACTGCTTTGCAGAGAGGAGACTTCACTTCAAAGGAGGGTGCGTTCAAATACCTAATATTGGGTGGACTTGCCATAGCCTTGGCGTCCTATGGTGCTGTTTTTCTATACATATATGCTGGCTCCTTTGATTTAAGGCATGTTCTTCACTTCAATGCACCGGACAAAAGCTTTCTTATTCTTGGCTTGGTCTTTTTTCTCTTTGGCTTGGCTATAAAGATAGGGGTTGTGCCCTTTCACTTTTGGCTACCAGACGCATACCAAGGTGCACCCACACCCATAACCGCCTACATGTCCAGCGTGGGCAAAATAGCTTTCTTTGCACCGGTGCTAAGGGTAATGCCCTTGGTTCAGGAGAGCTTTCATAACACTTGGGTTTTAGCAGTTGGAACTCTGGCAGTAATTACCTTCCTTTATGGAAACTTTGTGGCACTTGTTCAGAAGGATGTAAAAAGGATGCTTGCCTACTCTTCCATAGCCCACTCGGGCTACATTTTGGCAGGTGTGTCTGTAGCCAGTGCCATAGGATTAAAGGCAGTCATTTACTTCCTTTTGGCATACTCTATAATGGGTATGCTTGGCTTTTTGGTTCTGGCAGTTTTGGAGCGTAGCGGAAATTGGGAAAACAAATTGGAGGACTTTGACGGACTAAAGCATTCCCAGGGCTTTATGGCATGGGTTTTTGCCATAGCCCTTTTATCACTCCTTGGTGTTCCTCCCACGGTAGGCTTTTTGGCAAAAGCCTTGGTTTTTATGTCTTTGGCTTATGGCAAGTTGTGGTGGATCGGTATTCTAATGATCGTTGGAATAGGTGTATCCACAGGATACTATTTGAGGTTGATCGTGCTCATGTTTATGAAGGAGGGAGAAAGGCGGGCGATTGCAAATCCTACAGGTTTTGAAAAGGCGTCCATGGTTTTGATGGCAGCGTCTTTGTTGATCCTTGGCATACTTCCTATGCTCCTTTGGAATTACATTAGCCCTACTTCGGAGATGCTCTTTAGGAGGTAAAGGAGATGGACTACTTGGGCTTTTTAATCCTTGCTTTTGTTATGCTTGGTATTGCCCTGCTTATGGTTTTTCTAAACTATCTGCTTGGACCAAAGGCTCCATCGGCCCTAAAGGATTATCCTTACGAATGTGGTGTGCCTCTTTATGATAAATCCGCACAGGCAACCTTTCATCAGGGCTATTACCTTTTGGGACTACTCCTTTTGCTCTTTGATATAGAGGCTGCCTTTCTATTTCCTTGGACGGTGGTTTATAGGTATTTAGGAGCTTTTGGTTTTGTGGAGATGTTTTTGTTCATATTCATACTAACCTACGGGCTACTTTACGCCTGGAGAAAGGGTGCCCTTGATTGGCAGTTTGAAGAAGAGTATATTGATTAAACAAATGAAGAGCTCTGAGGCTCTAAACAAAAAGCTTTTTGAAGAGGAGCTGAGCAATGGCTTGGTCATAAAAGACAGTGAAAATATGCCTTTTTATAGCATAGAAGACATAAAAAATAAAGTAATACAAGGGGACGCCTTTAAGGTGCTTAAAAAAATCCCAGAGGAGTCCTTTGATATGGTTTTCATTGACCCTCCTTACTTTCTACAGTTAGGCAAAAAGAAGTTAAAACGCTGGAATGTAAAGACAACCGTCAATGGTGTTTTGGACGAATGGGATAAGTTCTCTTCCTTTGAAGAATACGATCGTTTTATTGAAAACCTACTCCTTGAAGTCAAAAGGGTAATGAAGCCCAATGCTACCCTATGGGTCATAGGAACTTACCACAACATCTTCAGAGTAGGAAAAATCATGCAAGATTTGGGCTTTTGGATCTTGAACGATGTTATCTGGGTAAAAACAAACCCTATGCCCAACTGGTTGGGAGTGAGGTTTACCAATGCTACCGAGACCCTTATCTGGGCAGTCAAGGACAAAAGCGTCAAAAAATACACCTTTAATAGAGAATACGCCAAAAGCTTTGGTATAGGAAAAGTTGGTGCCAACGTTTGGGTTTTGCCTATATGCGGCAAGAGTGAAAGATTGCTTGACGAGAAGGGGCAAAAGCTTCACTCCACCCAAAAGCCTATAGAACTTCTGAAGAGGGTTATCTTGACTTCCACTAAAGAAGGAGACCTAATCTTAGACCCTATGGCGGGCACAGGAACTACAGGATATGTTGCAAAGGCACTGGGGAGAGATTTCGTGATGATAGAGGTCAATCCAAAATATGTGAAAGGGATAAAAGAGAGGTTTAAAAAGCCTTTAAGGATAACGGACAGGAATGTTATAAACAAGGGTCTCATACAGAACTATATGAAACTTGAGGAAGATTGATGGATTATCAGGAATTTGCCCAAGTGCTAAACAAACACATTTTTTATGGCAACAAAAGAGAACTTCTGGTTAGATTGGCGAACAATCCAGAGAGGTTTATAGGTCTATTTAGACCATCAAAGCCTTCTACCAAGATTTTACAGCATTTACTCCAATCCTACGAAATTCGCATGGGCGACGCGCTTGAGGAAATAATAGGGCTGGTTATTCAAGGTCAAGGATACATTCTGCTTGATAAAAACATACAGGGTGAGAACAGTGAGCTCCTGAGATTAGACCAATACTTTACTGATGGGGAAAAGTATTACTTTATTGAACAAAAGATAAGAGATGACCATGATTCTACCAAGAAGAGAGGGCAAATGCAAAACTTTGAGAAAAAGCTTAATGCTTTATATCAGAGGCATGGCGGTAATTTGGTAGGAATTATGTATTTCATTGACCCTGATTTCTCAAAAAATAAAAACTATTACCAGGAAGAAATACAGACACTTAGAGGCAAATATGAACAGGTTGAGCTTCATTTGTTCTACGGTAAGCAACTGTTTGAATATCTTGGAATTGCCGATTTTTGGGACAAAATGCTCGGTTGGTTAAAACAATGGAAAGAAGATTTACCAGAAATACCAGAGATCAACTTTGATGCAAATCCTTATGAAAGTTTTATGGAAATTAAAGATATAAACGCAAGCATTTGGCAGAAGATAATAAGCAATGAAAAACTGTGGGAAGAGGGTATAATTAAAGCATTATTCAGGACAGGTGATACCTTAAAGCTTATTCAGGAGGAATTTAGCAAGATGAAAGGCAAAGTATATAAACAACTGGCGGATGATCTAAGGGAAAAGATTGTAAAATATTACGGAGGTTAAACAATGCCCTGGGCTAAGGAAGAAGACTTTTTGGAACTGAAGAAGAAGTTTAAAGACCTGCAGATTGAGGTAAAGCCCACCATTACAAACCTTCATATCCCAAAGCACCAGCTCATTGAACTTCTCAAGGACCTAAAACAGATGGGCTACAAGCTCTTTATAGACCACTCGGTGGTGGATTTTCCCGAAAGGTCTCCAAGGTTCCAAGCCTTTTACATACTCTACAACGTAGATGAGCGAAAGAGGGTTGTGGTAAAAACTTGGACGGATGGAACCCTTCCCAGTATTGAAAAGCTTTGGTTTGCGGGCAAGTGGGCGGAGAGGGAATGCTACGATATGTTCGGCATCCAGTATGAGGGGCACGAAAACTTGGTGCGCGCCTTTATGTGGGAAACTTACCAGTATCACCCACTTAGGAAGGACTTTCCTTTGGAGGGTTATGCCAACGAATACCTTCCGTCCCTCAATGAAGTTTTGTGGGGTGATAACTTACAGGGGCTTATGAACTACGACCGTATGCATACGCCTGTGCCTACATTGGAGGATTTGGAAATTACCGAAAAGAGAAGGTTAAAGAAAAAGGCACAGCTGGTTT
>WYEK01000021.1 GCA_009903855.1 Thermocrinis sp. | reverse complement strand
AAAGCACAGAAAGGAGGTAGACCCAAACAAACTCAGGGAGATAGCGGACGGCAGGGTGTTTACGGGAGAGGATGCCCAAAGGCTCAAGCTGGTGGATGGCTTAGGTGGGCTCCAAGATGCCGTAGAGAAGGCAAAGGAGCTCTCTAAGGTAGAAAAGCCAAGGGTCTTTTATGTGGAGGAGTCAAAGGGCTTTCTCAGAAGGCTCCTTGAAAACCGTCTTGGTGCGGGTTTTGGTGTGGATGCTCCCTTGATGCTATACTACCTTATGCAATGAGGTCTGTTTTAATCACTGCCACAGACACGGGCGTGGGAAAGACCTTTATTGCCTACAACTTGGTTTATGCCCTAAAAGAGAGGGGAGTAAGGGTGGGCTACCTAAAGCCCATAGAGACCGATGTGAAGGATGTGCCCCAGGATGGTGCCTTGCTCTGCAGTCTTACCGGGCAGGATTTGGAGGAGGCGGTGCCGGTCAGATACTCTCTGCCCCTTTCTCCTTATGCGGGCATCTTGGAGGAGAAGAGGGATTTTTCCCTTGCGGATTTGAAGGAGCATTACCTTAGGCTTTTGGAAAGGTATGAGTTTTTGGTGGTGGAAGGGGCGGGTGGTATTGCGGTGCCCATAAAGAGGGATTACAACTACGCCCACTTGGCCTTAGACTGGGGGCTTCCCATCTTGCTGGTAGCCCGGGCTGGGCTTGGCACCCTAAACCACACCTACCTTAGCTACTTTTACGCTAAAAGCATGGGGCTTAACATCTTGGGAATAGTTATGAACGGTTTTGAGGGAAAGGATGTCTCAGAAAGGACTAACCCGATCATAGTGGAGGAGCTAACGGGGATAAAACCCCTCCAAGTGCCAAGGGTGGATGGACTAATTCTTGAGCCTTCTCTTCGAGATAGCCTTGTTAGTCTTGTCGGGTT
This sequence comes from Thermocrinis sp., assembly GCA_009903855.1. GTDB lineage: Bacteria > Aquificota > Aquificia > Aquificales > Aquificaceae > Thermocrinis. The sequence goes on along the minus strand of WYEK01000021.1, from coordinate 5,475 downwards.
CTAGCCTTTCATAAAAGGCTACTCTTTCTACGAGTTCTTTAAAGTATGGTGCTGCGGCGGTGCCACCAAAGGCTCTACCCCTTGGCTCATCCACCATTATGCCCGCCACATATTTGGGGTTTGTGGCAGGAAAGTACCCCACAAAGTAGGCAACCACCTTTTCCATAGAGTATTTGCCCGTTTTAAAGTCAAACTTCTGGGCGGTGCCCGTTTTGCCCGCTATGGTAAAGTATTGGGACCTGGCTTGGGTTGCGGTTCCCTCTTCCACCACCCTTATGAGGTTTTTATGTAGCCAATCTAAGACCTTATCGGAAAAGAGCTTATCCCTTAGCACTTTTGGGGGACTGTTTGGCTCATAGACTATGCGGGGCTGGATTATTTGGTTGGTGGCAAGCCCGCCAAAGGCTACGCAGAGGTTCAAAAGGTTCGCACTCAGACCCTGTCCTATGCTGGCGTAGATTATGTTTGCGGGATAGTTAAGGTTTGGAAGCTTTGGCTTTGCCTCTCCGGGTAGCACCCCAAAGGTGGATTTAAAGTGTATCTTTTCAAACAACTCCTCCACATCCTTCTTTGAGAGAAACCGGGCTATTTTGGCAGTTCCCACGTTGGAAGACTTTATGAGCACTTGGTCCAAGGAAAGAACTCTGTAGGGATGCACATCCCTTATGGTTCTTCCAAAGAACTCTGCCCTTCCTCCCTCTGTATCCACACTGTAGTTAAAGCCTATGTATCCCTTTTCTAACGCCTGCCCTATAAAAAAGGGTTTCATCACCGAACCCGGTTCAAAGGGGTCCGTTACTGCGTAGTTCCTCCTGTTTTCCGGTCTTACCTTTTGGTAGTGATTTGGGTCATAGTGAGGATAGTTTGCCAAACCGAGAATGTCTCCGGTTTGTAGGTTTATAACGATTATGGCTATCCTCCGTGGGCTCCAGTCCTTTACGATCCTCTCCTTTAGGTCCTCCAGTATTACTTGGACGCCAAAGTCTATGGTTAGCTGGAGGTCTTGGGTTTTGTAGTCCCTCTCTTCCTCCTCCAAGTTGAGCACGAGCCTTCCACCCTTTGGTGAATACAAAAAGACCTTTTTAGCCTCCTTTGAGTAGAGCTTATGGTCAAACATATACTCAATGCCCTCAAGACCTCTTCCATCCGCACCTACAAAGCCTATAAGGTTGCTCGCCAAATAACCATGTGGATACACCCTTTTGTAATCTTCTTGGACGCCCACTGCGTTTTGATTTTGCGTGTCCCTTATAACGCCCCTCACATAGTTTATGTACTCCTTGTCTATGTTCCTTGCCAACCATACAAATTTGCTGTCTGTGTTCAGCTTTTTTAATATTTCCTCCTCCCTTTGGTCTAAGATTGCCGAAAGCCTTCTTGCTAACTCTTCCTTGTTTTGGACGGACTTTGGAAAGGCAAAGATGGAGAAGGTGGGCATGCTTATGGCAAGCTCCACCCCCTTTCTATCCTTTATGGCTCCCCTATAAACGGGTACCTTTTCCACCACCGCCTTTGGAAACTTCTCCACAATCCTCTCTATGTATGCGGTCCTTCCAAAGAGCTGGATGTAGGCATACCTTATGATCACCACCAAGAAGCCCAAGAAGACAAGAACCGCTAACAGGTAGATTTTGGCGTTCTTTACTGTGTTTGACATACAAGGTTTATAAACTCTTTGAACACGTCAAAGGCATCGTGTGGTCCCGGCGATGCCTCCGGATGGAACTGGACGCAGTATATGGGCAGATGCTTGTGCCTAAAACCCTCCAATGTTTGGTCCAAAAGGTTTATGTGGGTTATCTCTACATCTTTGAGGCTTTCGGGCTCCACCGCAAAGTTGTGGTTTTGGGCGGTTATGTAAATTCTATCGGTGCGCAGGTCCTTTACCGGATGGTTCCCTCCATGATGTCCAAACTTCAGCTTGTAGGTCCTCCCACCAAGGGCTAAGCCTATGATCTGATGCCCGAGGCATATGCCCATGATGGGCAGTTTTTCCATGTATGCGCGTACCAGCCTTATGCCCTCCACCACCCTTTGGGGGTCTCCCGGTCCGTTGGAAAGAAAGATGGCAGAAGGTTTAATCTGCTCTATGGTCCTCTGGGCGTTCTCCGGTGGTATCACCACCACCCTTGCTCCCTCTTGGGTGAGTCTTCTGAGTATGTTCTTTTTGACGCCAAAATCCACCACCGCAATGAGGGGCTTTTGGTTTTCCTTAAGTATATATCCCTTTCTTAGATCCCAGTCTCCTTCATTCCAGTAGTATACCTCCTTGGTGGCAACCTCTTGGACCAGGTCCAGCTCCGAAATGTCCGCGTAGCTTTTTGCCTTCTGAACCAAACTCTTTGGGTCCAAATCTACGGTGGATATGATGCCCTTTATGGCACCCTTTTCCCTTATTCTTTTGACCAGAGCCCTCGTGTCTATGCCCCATATACCTAAAACTTGGTTTTCTTTCAAATACTCATCCAAAGACTTCTTTGCCCTCCAGTTGCTGTATATGGGAGAAAGCTCCTTTATTACAAGCCCATTAACCTGAACTCTATCGGACTCCACATCCTCCTCATTTACTCCATAATTTCCTATTTGGGTGTAGGTTAAGACTACAATCTGCCCTTTGTAGGAGGGGTCTGTGAGGATCTCCTGATATCCGGTCATGGAGGTGTTAAAGACCACCTCCCCTAAGGTTTCCCCCTCTGCACCAAAGGAATAACCCACAAAGTAGGTTCCGTCCTCAAGGGCTAAGATGGCTCTTTTCATAGCTCTTTGGCGGAGAGGGCGGGATTCGAACCCGCGGTGCGGGGATTACCCGCACACAGCATTTCCAGTGCTGCACCTTCGGCCACTCGGTCACCTCTCCTATCTAATATTAATTATAAGCAAAGTTGAGGTTTCTTTGACGTCCCGCAAAGGAGAGCTTTACCTTAAGGTTTGGGCAAGCACCAAAAAGATAGAATCCCTTGAAGTTGAAAGCGGTCTGAGTAAAACAGAGTTAGCACTAAGGCTGAGGCATGAAATAAAGAGGGAATTTGCATCCTATGTGGGCATCTCTTGGGAAAGACATTTTGGACAAACTAAGGAAATGGTGGGAGAAAGAGACCTTATAAACTTCCTGGTGGGCTTAAAAACTTGGTTCCGAGCATTCAGCCTCCACTCATAAACTTACCATACCAACTAAGAAAGCCGAAAACCAAAAGGGTTAAAAAGACAAGGAATAGAACATAGAGCAAAAGCTCCATAAAGAATAAAATATTCCTGTGGAAGCACTCATTGACAAGTTTGTAAGGGAGGTCTCCCAAGTTCAAAATTCCCTCAAGGTTGCGTCTCCGTGGGTCAAAGGGGAGGTCTTGGAGGAGCTTATAAAAGCCCTCAAGCCTCAGGTAAAGTTGGAGGTTATCCTGAGGGCTGGGGAAAGAAGGGACCTTGAGATCACAGATTACAGGGTTTTCAAAGCCATAAGGGACTTTGGAGGAGAAGCATACATAAACCCACGATTGCACGCCAAGTTTTTGATAATGGATGAAAGGAAAGCCTATGTGGGGTCTGCAAACCTTACTTACTCGGGCACTGTGGAAGGCAACTTGGAAGCTATGGTGCTGGTTGAAGAGGAAGAGAAGATAAAGGAGCTTTTGGCACTTTGGGAGCTTTTAAAAGGATCCTCTGTTAAACTGGACAAAAACACGGTGGCGGTTGCTCTGAGGGCCCACTCTTCCACCGAGTTGGAGGTTTTGCTTTTGGAAGACCTACCTGAGGAGAGCTTTTTGAAGGTAAATACAGACAAGGGCTTTTTGGTCTGTAAGCTCAGGAACGTTAGCACCTTGGGTCCCGATAGCCTTAGCCTAAAGCTAAGTAGCCTTCAAAAGGACTGGGTGGTTGCCCTCATAAACAGCATGGCAGAGGAGAGCGGAAGGATAAAGGTTGGGAAGGTTTATGTAGTTTGCGAATACATAAAGCACAGGGAAAAGGAAAAGGAGAGCCTTTTTGGAGTTCCCTTAAAGACTTTGGAAGTGGGTACTCAGTTTGTAAGGATGGAAGAAGAGGAGGAATTAAAGGAACTTATGGGCACCAACATGTCCGGCTATCCGATGGAGGTTAAGGTCTTTGCGGGTAAGCTCTTTGGCGTGGGCACACCCGCCTACTTGGACCTTACGAAGATTGCCACAATGCACATGGCGGTGCTTGGCACCACAGGTTCTGGGAAGACCACCTTTGTTGTTCGGCTTTTAAAGGACATAAAGGACAAAGGCTACGCCCAAGTTTTTGTCATAGACCTTTTTGGAGAGTATTTCAAAAAGCTGAAAGAAAACGAGGAATTCATAGATTATGTAAAGTTTCCCTATACCCTCTTTCCCGTAGGTGCGGAGGACATAAAGGAGCTGTTTAAGAGGTATGGCTCTGAAGTGGGAGAAAGGTCCTCCCAAGAGCGGGCTTTCTTTGGGAAAATAAGGAGGTCCCTAAAGCCAGATTTGGAAAAGATCGCCTACAGTGAAAGGAGCTTGGAGGATATTCTCCTTGATGCACCCGCGGACATTAAAGAGCAGGCGGAAGACCTTTTGGAGCTTCTCTCAAGGGACTTTGGAGAGGATGCAGTGAGAAATCAAAGGATCGTATGGGAAAGGGCAAAGGAGGTGGTGAAGTCTAAAAGTCCACTGGTTATATGTGATTTGAGCGATCTGGCAGACCCAGAGTCCCGCCTGAACATAGTGGGGCTTATCATGAAGGAGATATTCCTCTCTTCAATGAAGGATGGTGGGAGGCGGATCATAGTCCTTGAGGAAGCCCACAACTTTGCACCGGAGAGGGGTGCCATTGACATTCCTACAGGAAGGGAGAACATAGCCCTTCAGATGACGAAGAGGATAGCCTTGGAGGGTAGAAAGTTTGGTGTTGGGCTTATAGCCATAACCCAAAGACCCGCAAACTTGAATAAATACATACTTTCCCAGATGAACACACAAGCAATATTCCGTTTGGTTTCCAAGAACGACTTAGACGCGGTGTCCGTGTTCTTTGGAGAGAGGGATTGGGGGCTTTTGAACTTATTGCCCCTTCTTAGACCGGGAGCCCTATATCTGAGCGGTCTGGCAGTGCCCTTTGGTATGCTCTTGGAGATTGAACTCTAAACCTCCAAGAGGATGGTTACGGGTCCGTCGTTTATTATGAAGACCTCCATATAGGCACCAAAGATGCCCGTCTGCACGGGAACATACTGGGAAAGCTTTTTGACAAAGAGTTCATAAAGTTCTTTTGCCCTCTCTGGCTTTTCTGCCTCCTCAAAACTGGGTCTTCTGCCCTTTTGGGTGTTGGCATAAAGGGTAAATTGGGAAACCACAAGGGCGGAGCCCTTCACATCCAAAAGGGAATACTGAAACTTACCCCTTTCGTCCTCAAATATTCTAAGATGTACCACTTTTTCCACCAGCTTATCCACTTTCTCCTCCGTGTCTCCCACCCTGACCCCAAGGAGTATGTTCAATC
>WYEK01000126.1 GCA_009903855.1 Thermocrinis sp. | reverse complement strand
GCAGACCTTGATAGGTCTATGATCCTGCCCTTTTTGTGTGGTCCTCTATCATTAACCCTAACCACTACCTCCCTTCCGTTTTCTAAGTTTCTCACCAGAAGGTACGTATGCATATCAAAGTACTTTGACGCAGCGGTGTATTTGAATTCATCAAACCTTTCTCCGCTATATGCTTTTCTTCCGTGGAACTTTTCGCCATACCAAGAGGCATAGCCTTCTAAAACCTTGCACTCTTGGGCGTAAGAAAAGCCAAGGGCAAGGCAGAGGACAAGAAACCACCTCCTCATGGCAAAAAGGATACTATAGGCTGAGTTGTTGGTCAAGAGGCAGGGCTTTTACAAAGCCTTAAGAGTGGGTTTTGTGTGCGGAAGGATAAGTTGAATCTTTCAACAAGAAACCCTTAAAATACTTTTGCCATGGAAACCTACAAGGGCTGTAAGATTCCCAAGGAACTTTACTATGACATAGAGAACCAAGTTTGGTATCGCCTTGAGGAAGATGGCACCGTTACGGTTGGTGCCACGGATGTAGGGCAAACCCGTGCGGGCAGAATGGTAAACGTCAGGATAAAACCGCCCGGCAAACACGTGCCCAAAGGAAAGCCCATAGCGTCCTTAGAAAGTGGCAAATGGACCGGTCCAGTGCCCGCGGTCATAGAAGGTGAGATTGTGGAAAGGAACGAAAAGCTCTTTGACCAACCGGACCTAATAAACGACGACCCCTACGGAGAAGGTTGGATCGCAAGGCTAAAGCCCACAAACTTGGAAAGGGACCTAAAGGACCTAGTGACAGGAGATATTGCCTTGCAAAAGATGAAAGAGTACATAGAAAGGGAAGGTGTGGAGTGCAAGGGTTAAGGGCAGTTGAACTTTTCTCTTAGCTTTTTTGCCACATAGGGATGTACCAAGCCCTCTAAAGTTCCGCAGTAGCTGGCTATGTCCCTCACTATGGTGGAGCTTATGTGTATGTATTCTTGAGAGGGCATCATAAATATAGTTTCCACGCCCGCCAATTTGCTATTATTGAGGGCAATCTGAAGTTCATACTCAAAGTCTGTAAAAAGCCTAACACCCCTCACTATTACCCTTAGCCCCTCCTTCTTCATAAAATCTACCAAAAGTCCGTCAAAGCCCTTAACCTCCACCTTTGGACCTAAGGGTTCAACCATCACTCTAAACATATCTACTCTTTCTTCCAAGTTAAAGAGCAGGTATTTCCTTGGGCTTTTGGCTATGGCCACTACTACCCTATCAAATAGCTCACAGCTCCTTTTAACTATGTCGAGATGTCCCAAGTGGGGAGGGTCAAAGGTGCCCGGATATACTACGCTAATCATTCTCTTTCCTCCATATAGATAGGGCGGTATCTCCGTAAGTTTTTACCTTTTCTGCCCCAAAGTTTTGACCTTTTCTGTGTTCAAGGATAAAAAATCCTCCATTGTTTAGTTTTTTGAGGGCTAATTCAATGAGTTTTTGGTAGTTTTCATAATCATAAGGAGGGTCAGCAAAGATTATGTCTGGCTTGTCTTCCAACTGTTCTAAAAACTTTATTGCATCTGAAATGATGACTTTTCCCCCTTTTTCCTTTATTGCTTGGGCAAACTTTCTGTTCTTTTCCACGAAAATCACCTCTGCACCCCTCTCCATAGCCATAAAACCCATCTGACCGGTCCCGGCAAACAGGTCTATAAAAAGCATGCCCTCTATGTCTCCCAACATGTTGAACACCGCCTGCTTTACCATAGATGAAGTAGGTCTGAGGAGTTTTTTTCTACTTGATTTTTTCATAAAAGTTATTATAATTTGTTTTTCTTGCGAAAGGAGGTTTTTTGCTATGGTTTGGCTTTGGAAGCTTTTAAAAAACCTTGACAAGGAGGAGAAGAAATGGCAAAAGCCCTCGGACTGCATATCTTAGCAGACCTGCACGGTGTTAACCCTGACCTTATTGACAGGGTGGAGGACATCAAAAACCTTTTAGAGACCGCGGTCAGGGTAGCAGGTCTCACCAAGATCTCCTCTCATTACTACCAATTCCAACCCCACGGTGCTACGGGTGTGATCCTTCTTGCGGAGTCCCACATATCCATTCACACATGGCCCGAGCATGGATTGGCAACGGTAGATGTCTATACCTGTGGGGACCCGTCCAAAGCTTACAAGGCTATGGACTACATAATATCCACCTTGGAGCCTTCTCGGGTTGATAAGCAGGTTCATGAGAGGGGCTTGGTGGGAAGTTCCGAGGGTCAAGAGTTGCGAAGTATTTTGCTGAACATATAAATTTTTGCAGTAGAGTGCTAAGATGTTTAAGTTTACCGAAGAGCAGATAAAAAGATACGCAAGGCATATAATCCTGCCCGAAGTGGGAGGTAAGGGGCAGGAAAAGTTGTTAAATTCCAAGGTGCTTGTAATAGGTGCGGGGGGTTTGGGCTCCCCCGCCATACTGTACTTGGCAGCAGCCGGTGTGGGAACCATTGGTATAGTAGATTTTGACGTGGTGGATTTATCAAACCTCCAAAGGCAGATTATCCACAACACCGAAAGGGTAGGCACTCCCAAGGTGGAATCTGCCAGAAGGACTGTGGAAATGCTAAATCCGGATGTGAAGGTAATCACTTACAACACCCGCATAAGCAAAGAAAACATAATAGATATAATCAAGGATTACGACGTGGTCTTAGATGGCACCGACAACTTCCCCACCCGCTTTCTTATAAACGACGCTTGCTACTTTGCGGGCAAGCCACTGGTTTCCGCCGCAATGCTGAGGTTTGAAGGTCAGGTTTCTGTCTTTGACTTCAGAATGAAAGAACAGTCTCCATGCTATAGATGTCTATTTCCTGAACCTCCTCCTCCAGGTCTTGTGCCTTCTTGCCAAGAGGCGGGAATTCTCGGAAGTATTGGGGGCATAATGGGTTGCATTCAGGCCACAGAGGCAATAAAGCTAATATTGGGCATAGGAGAGCCATTGGTGGGTAAGCTCCTTATCATGGACGCCCTTTCCATGGACTTTAGAAAGGTAAAACTGCGCAAGGATCCCAACTGTCCCCTTTGCGGAGAAAAGCCAGTAATAAAAGAACTTATAGAATACGAGCAGGTTTGTGATGTGCATTTTTGAGCATGAGGCTCGGGGTAAACATTGACCATGTGGCAACCCTAAGGCAGGCAAGGAGGACCTTTGAACCAAGCCCGGTTTTCTGTGCCCTTTTGGCAGAGCAGGCGGGTGCCCATCAAATCACCTTGCATCTGAGGGAAGACCGCCGACACATCCAAGAGGAGGACCTCAGGCTTATAAAGAAATTGGTAAGGGTCCCTGTAAACTTGGAGATGGCACCCACCGAAGAGATGAAGAGGATTGCCTTGGAGGTAAGGCCCAACAGAGTTACCTTGGTGCCCGAAAGGAGAGAAGAGATCACCACGGAAGGTGGCTTGGATGTGGCAAGGTTGAAGGACCATCTAAAGGAGTTTCTCAGGGAAATAAAGGAGGAGGGCATTGAGGTTTCCCTCTTTGTGGAGCCGGAGGAGGAACAGATTTATGTGTCAAAGGAGGTGGGGGCGGATGCGGTGGAGTTGCACACGGGTAGGTATGCAAACCTTTGGAACGCCCACAATTGGAAGGGTGTTGAGGAGGAACTTCAGAGACTAAAGACTGCAGCCATAAAGGCAAATGGCTTGGGCTTGAGGGTCTATGCGGGGCATGGTCTTACCTATCAAAACGTTAAGGATTTGGTAAAAGAGCTCAAAGGCTATGTGGAAGAGCTGAACGTGGGACATTCCATAGTTTCCAATGCGGTAGTCTTTGGTTTTGAGAGGGCGGTTAGGGAGTTTCTTGATATAATAAATAAATAGTCCCCGTAGCTCAGGAGGATAGAGCGCGAGATTCCTAATCTCGAGGTCGGAGGTTCGACTCCTCCCGGGGACGTATGGGCGATTAGCTCAGTGGTAGAGCGCCATCCTCACACGATGGAGGTCGGAGGTTCGACTCCTCCATCGCCCATTTATAATTTATTCTGTGGGGCTTTTGGAACTTTGGAAGAAGCACTTAGAGAAGACAAAGAGCGAAAGGACCACCATAACCTACTTAAACGCCATCAACTCTTTTTTAAAAAAACTCCAACTGCCAAGTCATAAACTCGTTGAGGTTTCTTCTGCGGACCTTTACCAGTATGCGGATAGCTCAGAACTTTCTCCTGCCTCTTTGCTTACCCATTTTTCCGCCCTCAGACACTTCTACAGGTTCCTTGCCCGCAGAAGCTACATAGAGAAGGAAAAATACTCAGAAATTGAAGAAACCATAGAGGATATAAAGGAGGACTACGGGTTAAAAGTTGTACACAGAAAGCCTAAGGCGCTTAGTAAGTCTGAGCTTGAGAGGATATTCCAAAAGGTAAAAGGTTCAAAGTATGAAAACGTATACAAACTCTTTTTATACAGCGGTGTAAGGCTATCGGAGTACAAAAATCTGAGCTCGGAGCACTTCTTCTTGGATAAAAGCGGTATATACTGGCTACATCTACCCGCAGAGATCACCAAGAGGAAAAAAGAAAGAGTCGCTCCACTGATAGGTCCTACCAAGGAGGAAACCTTCCGTTTTACTCAAGAGCTCTCCCGGTGGTTGGAAGACTATGACGCAAACCTAAGGGTCAATGCGGGTTCTTTGCAGGTATATACCAACAGGCTTTCAAAACGACTTGGCATAGACTTTTCACTCCATAGCTTTAGGCATACCTACATAACAAACCTTATAAACCAGGGCTTTCCTGCGGAATTAGTAAAGGAGTTTGCGGGACACGCTAACGTGAAAACCACCATTGATATATACTATAGATTTAACCAGGAAAGGGCAAAGGCGTTGGTGGATGAATTCCTAAAGAAATGAAGTTCTTCTTCCTTACCATATTTCCAGACCTTGTGAAATGCTTTTGTGAGCATGGAATTGTATCCCAAGCCATAAAAAAGGGTGCCTTAGAGGTGGTAGTCATAAACCCAAGGGACTATGCGGAAAAGGGAAAGGTGGATGATTATGCCTACGGAGGACATCCGGGCATGGTTCTAAAGCCCGAACCCATCTTTTTAGCTTACGAAGACCTTGTAAGCAAGTATGGAAAACCTTACGTTATAATCCCACAACCTTGGGGAAAGGTGATAGACCAGAGGGACTTGGACAGGCTCTCAAAGCTTGACAGCTTGCTTGTAATATGCGGAAGATATGAGGGCATAGACGAGAGGGTAGGCACTTTGGCGGACGAGGAGCTCTCTTTGGGAGACTTTGTGCTCTCCGGTGGTGAGCTCTTCGGCTTGGTGCTCTTGGAAGGCATTGCAAGGCTCTTGCCGGGTGTTCTCAGCGACCCGCAGAGTATAGAGAGGGACTCCTTCAGAAGGTGGTTGGGCTCTCCCGTGTATACCAGACCGGCAGAGTTCAGAGGCATGAAGGTGCCCGAAGTTTTGCTCTTAGGCAACCATAAAATGATTGAGCTTTGGGAACTGTGGCACTCTATAAAAAGAACCTTGGAAAAGAGGCCGGACCTCATTCCCAAAGACCTTACACCCTTGGAGGAAGAGATGTTAAGGGCTATAAAAGAAAACCTCAGCTTTGAGGAGTGGGTCCAAAAAAGATGATCCTGTTCTTGGTGGAATCTTTCACAAAGGCAAAGACCATAAGTAAGTATTTGGGAAAGGACTATTTGGTTAAGGCAACCGGTGGGCACATTAAGGATCTACCCGAGGACCGATTGGGTGTAGACTTAGAAACGCTAAATCCTACCTTTTTGTGGAGAAAGGGGAAGAAGAAATTGTTTGATGAGATAAAGAAAAGTAGCCTTAAAGCCCAACTTGTGCTTTTGGGAACGGACCCAGACAGAGAAGGAGAGGCAATATCCTACTTTCTTTGGGAGGAGTTAAGAAAGGTTAAAAACATTCCAATAAGGCGTGTGTACTTTTACGAGATCACCAAGTCCGCCCTCCAAAAGGCCATAAAGGAGCAGACAAATATTAACATGAACTTGGTTAAAGCCCAGTTTGCCAGAAGGGTCCTTGACAGGCTCATAGGCTATCTTCTTTCGCCAGCACTTCAGAAAAGCTTAAAAACAAAAGGGCTCTCTGTAGGAAGGGTTCAATCTCCCGCCCTGAGGCTCATAGTGGAAAGGGAGAGGGAAATCCAGTCCTTTAAGAAGAAGAAGTTTTATTACATCAAAGCGGTCTTTGAAGGATTTTCTGCCTACTTGGGCGTGAGGTTTGAAAAGCCAGAGAACGCCAAGCCCTACTTGGAAAAGCTAAAGGATGTCTTCTTTGAAGTCAAGGAAGTTCAAGAGTGGGAGGAGATGGTACCACCGCCCAAGCCCTTTAACACACCCGAGCTACAAAGGACCGCCAACGAAAGGCTCGGCTTTAGCGTGGAAAAAACCACAAAGCTTGCCCAACTGCTCTACGAAGAAGGCTACATTACCTACCCAAGAACGGACGCCCACCGGATGAGTCCCGAAAAGGCTACAGAGTTCCTCCAGTGGATAGAGAAAAACTACGGTGTGGAGTATGTAGGAAAGTTAAGAAAGTTCAAAGAAAAAGCCCATGTGCAGTCTGCCCACGAATGCATAAGGCCCACCAGCTTAGTCAAAA
>WYEK01000060.1 GCA_009903855.1 Thermocrinis sp. | reverse complement strand
GTGTTTGGGCTCCCACCTCCGTTACCTCAAACTCTTTACCCGTGGAAAAGAGTTTAATCTTTGTTCCGGGCTTTACCTCTCCGTCAAAGACCCTCACAAAAGCCACCGCACCCCTGTAGGGATCGTAATAGGAGTCAAAGATAAGTGCCTTTAATGGAGCCTTTGGGTCTCCCTTTGGAGGAGGAATTCTCTCTATTATGGCGTTAAGTATCTCTTCTATTCCTATACCCTCTTTGGCAGAGGCCAGGATCACATCATCACCATCAAGCCCTAAAATTTCTTCAATCTGTTTTCTAACCCTTTCAGGGTCTGCGGCGGGCAGGTCTATTTTGTTTATGACGGGGATGATTACCAGATCTTGCTCCACCGCCTTCCAAAAGTTGGCTACCGTCTGGGCTTCTATGCCTTGGGTGGCATCCACTAAAAGTATGGCTCCCTCGCAAGCGGCAAGAGCTCTTGAAACCTCATAAGAAAAATCCACATGTCCCGGGGTATCTATGAGGTGCAAAATGTAGCCCTTGTATTCCATTCTTACCGCTTGCAACTTTATGGTTATTCCCCTCTCCCTTTCTATCTCTAAGGTGTCAAGCATCTGTTCTTTTAGTTCTCTTCGGGAAACTGCACCTGTGTATTCCAGCAAACGGTCCGCAAGAGTGGATTTACCATGGTCTACATGGGCTATTATGGAAAAATTTCTGATCCTTTCCAGCATAGATTTTTAAATTATAAGGGAATGGTAGGACTATCAAGATGTAGAAAAGGAGGGGGAGAATGCCCCCGCGGGTGATTAATAAACGAGGAATATTTTCACAGCCCTTTGAGCTTTAAAGTCTTTACCGAGCAGGTCTGCTACTTCCTTACCGTAGGCAGCTACCCTTATCTTTCCTATATCAACACCCTTCTTGGCAAGGTAGCTGGCGGTCATTTGTGCTCTCCACATAGAAAGGTTAAAGTTATAGTTAGATGTTCCTCTTTTGTCTGCAAAGCCAACTACCAAAACCTCTTTACCAGATTCCCTTATTTTGCCCGCTATCTCATCCAATTTCTTTGCTTCGGACTTCTTTATGTTGAACTTGTTAAAATCAAAGTGCACAGTACTCACTTCCTCCAACTGCCACTTGTAAGGACCCACACCTTCGGTTTTTGGCTGAGGTGCCTCTGGCTTTCTACCTTCCAAAGCCCTTATTCTTCTTTCGTGGTCATCTGCAGTTTTTTCAAGGGAGGAAACCCTCTTTTCCAAGTCGCCTACCTTGTTGTTGGCTTCCCTTGCTAGCTTTATGGCTTCGTCGGCGTTCTTCTTAGCCTCCATTATGGCGTCAAAGTATCCCTTGTAGCATTGGTCCAAGAGATACTTTGAAAATACCTCCTTGGGGCTACCGCATGGGTCTAAAGGCTTATCTTGAGCGAACACGACCCCTCCAAGTAAAGAAAGGGCTAAAAGGCTCTTCTTCATGATATCACCTCCTTTCGTGGTTATCAATAGGTTATTATAACAAACCACAGATGAAAATTTCATTAAAATTTCGTTAATCATACTTCTCCTTCTTTATTCTGTCCTTTTCCACACCAAGCTCTTCCAAGATGGAAGCCATATCATCCACAAAGGCAGGTGGTCCGCAGAGGTAGTAAAGCTGATCCTGTGGGTTGGGAACTTCCCTTAAGATCATATCTTTGTTTATCCTTCCTGTGTAGCCCTTCCAATGTTCCGGTCTTTCCCTTGTTAGGGTATGCACCACCTTTATGTTTGGGAGCTCAGAGAGTTTATCAAGCTCCTCTCGGTATATGATCTCTTCGTAGTAGGTGTTTGAGTATAGGAGTACCGCAGAAACATCCCAAAGCTGGGCACTTTTTATGAACCTTAGCATGCACATTAGGGGCACAATACCACTGCCTGCACCTATTAGAACTATGCTCTTGGACATCTGGGGAAGCCATACAAACTTTCCGTAGGGTCCCTTTATCTTGAACCTGTCTCCTATCTTCACCTCCTGCGTTAGCACTACCGATGCCCTACCTTGGGGTGTGCGCTTTATAGTAAGCTCAAGTTTGTCTTTTTGGGTGGGTGGGCTGGCTATGGAGTAAGCCCTTTTTAGAATTTCACCGGTTGGTGGGTAGGGCACCTGCAGCATCACATACTGCCCAGGGTAAAAGTTAAAATCTATGTCCGATATATCAAACACTAAAGTTTTTGTAGTGGGAGTTTCTGTTTTAATCTCTATTACTTGGGACTCAAACTCAATTACGGGTAACTTTTCATTTTCCATAACTTTTAAATTATAGTCTAAGGTTGTTAAAATATTCTTTGATGATAAAAATATACGCCAGTTCAGCCTTTGGGTTTACAGAGCACTCGGTGGATGAGTTTGGAACGATCCCAAAAGACAGAATTCTATGGATTGACGTGGAAAAACCAACGGAGGAGGAGATCCTCTGGCTTAAGAGTGCAGTTGACTTTGAAATGCCACCGAGGGAGGTCTTTGGAGACATAGAGATAAGCAGTAAATACAGGGAGGAAGGTGAAAAGATCTTTATGAGTTTCTCTTTTGTCATTCAACAAAAGGAAGACATACTGGTGGAGCCTGTCTTTTTCTTCCTCAAGGGTAGGTTTATGGTGACCATCAGATACAGAGATATACCGACCCTTCTGATCTTTCAGAGAAGGGTTGAAGTTCAAAGGCTCGTCTTCCAATTTCCAGAGGAGATGTTCTCACAGATCATACACATAGAGGTGGATAGAATAGGAGATAGGCTTGAGATCCTCGGAAGGCGTATAAGAAACCTCCGGAAGGAGGTCTTTGAAGAGCAAACGGAGGAGATCATAAAAGATATATCCTACTACGACGAGCTGAACATAACCCTAAGGGAGACAATAAACGAAAAGCTCAGAATTCTCTCCCACTTTGTAAAGAGCCCAAAGATCAACGCCCAAACCAAAAGAGAGGTAAAGGTGATCCTTGAGGACCTCCATACACTCTTGGATTACACATCCTTTTACATGGACAAAATAGACAGCATACAGAATACACTGATAGGTCTTATAAACATAAGGCAGAACGAAGCGGTAAAGGTCTTTACAGTTTTGGCAACCATCTTCCTGCCCGCAACACTCATAGCAAGTATCTTTGGCATGAACTTTGAAAACATGCCAGAGCTTCACTGGAAGTACGGCTATGTTTATTCCCTTGCCCTGATGGTTATAACCACGGTAGTCCTCATCTTTTGGGTAAAGAGGAAGGGATGGCTTTGAGAAAACTTAAAGAAATCAAGATTGAAGATGTGCTTTTGGGCTCCATAGTTTTGTTCTCCATTCTTTACCCTCTCATTATAGCCTTCATCATATACAAGTCAGACCAGCCTATGGAGGATGAGTTAGTGGACGCTGTGGTGGAATACTTCAAAGAGGGCAAATGCACCTTGGATGGTCCAAAGGGGCTAACAGTGGAAGACGGAGAGAATTTGGAAAGGCTTACAGCCCTATGCCAAAGGATAAGCCAAGAGGGTTTTGAGCTAAGAAAAAAAGAGCTTGAAGAGGGAAAGGCAATTCTGTTTTATGGAAAAAAGGTAAAGGGTATGGAAAGAAAGCTGGTCCTGGAGCTTACCCTTGAGGGAAACAAGATCACAGGTATAAGGGACTATGAAAAAGGGCGTTGATGTAGGCGGAACCTTTATAAAGGTCCTTTGGGAGGATGGCAGAAGGGAGAAAATCTATGTTAGGGATATATCCCAAAACAAAGGGGAGTTTATAAAAAAGCTAAGGGAAGTTATAAAGGATGGCAAACCGTCCAGAGTGGGGGTGGCGGTAGCAGGATTTACCTCCTTAGAGGGAGTGGTGTATAGGTCTCCTAACATCCCTGCCCTGGATGGGGTTGATGTGGGGAAAATTTTGGCAGAGGAAGGAATAGAAGGGGTTGTTATGAACGATGTGAGTGCTGGTGCCTTTGGGGAGTGGTTTTATGACCATAGGGATAGTAAAAGTTTGCTCCTTGTGGCAATTGGCACCGGTCTTGGGGCGGGCTTTGTCTATGAAGGAAAGGTATTTTTGGGTAGCTGTGGTAGTGCCTTGGAGCTGGGACATCATATAGTGGAAAAGGGAGGTTTTCTCTGCAATTGCGGTAGAAGGGGCTGTTTGGAGGCATACTGCTCCTCCTATGGTTTAGAGAGGTTGTATGAAGTTTTTTCTGGAAGGAAGCTGAAAGATTATCAGATCGTCCAGAGGGCAAAGGATGGAGAAAAGGAAGCCCTAAAAAGTGTGGAGGCCTTTAAAGAATACCTTGTTTTGGGGTTGATGAACGCGGTTCATATTCTTAACCCTGATTTGGTGGTGCTTGGTGGGGGGTTGATAGACCAACTTAGGGAGTTTTTGGGAGATTTAGAGGTCAGGCTAAAGGACGCGGTGGAAAGTTTGCCCTCTAAGTGTCTGAGGGTTAGGTTTTCTGGGTGTGGTGAATTTTGTATGGCACGGGGGGCTTTAGCACTTGCCTTAAGGGACGATCTTTAAGGTATGGAAATTCGTCGTATAGAGGGAGTATTTTTACAGCACGCTTTGGAGACCGCCCAAGGGCTAAAAGCGGAGAACATCAGCAAGCAGATGAGCTTAAAGCTTCTGAGCACTGTTCCGCAAGCCCTCTTTGATGCTTTTTCTGAGGGCACAATCTTGGAAGGGCGCGTGGTCCAAACCCAAGGTAGAACCCTAAGGGTGATGCTAAACAACCAAGAGCTTGTTGCAGAGAATCTGTCTGACCTTGAAATAAAGGAGGGAGATCAGTTAAAGCTGATGCTTGAGGGTAAAAACCCAATTACCTTGAAGATTGTATCCCTACAAAGAAGGTTAAACATAGAACAGGCTTTACAGTTTGTGGTTGATTTTCAGGAAGAACCACCCATAAACTTGGACTTACAAAAACTCCAAGCACTGGTAAAGAACTCTGGGCTTTTTTACGAAAGAAAACTGTTGGACTTCTTTACAGGAAAGGTAGATTTGAAAAGCATTCTTGAGGACACAAAGGCACAACTGCTCAGTAATATCTTTAACTTAGCGGGGCAAATTCATGGTGGAGAGGTTAAGGACATAAAAACTATAGACCAGCTGTTTGGGATGGTGCTAAAAAGAACAGAGAACCTAAAGGAGATAGAGAATCTTTTAAGAACACTCTATCTTGAGAACCTAAATCACTGGGAATTTACACGGTTTGTGAGGTTCGTTGAAAGTATTGGAAAAAAGGAAATTTTGAAAGCTTTAGAAAAGGGAGACAAGGATGCTCTCCTGATCCTTTTGAGTAAAGAACTAAAGAGCATAGAAGACACGCCAGCAGGCAAGAGCTTTAGCTTGGCCTTTGAAAGGCTAAGGCAGTTTAGCCTTTTGGTAAGGGATGAGGAGCTTGGTAATCTTCTCAGAAGCTTTTTTGAAGCAGTGGAGAAGAAGGATGCCAGTGGGCTTAGAGAAATTCATAGAAGGCTTGAGAGCTTTATGGAAGAGGGTAGAAGACTTTTGCCCTTTAGGGAGAGGATAGAGAAGGATGGTCTTGTATGGCTCCAGCAGTTAAACACCATCTCTCAGATGCAGAGGTTCATGGTCAATGAGGGCACGGTGGTGCTACCTTTTAAGTGGGAAGGGCACAGGGGCGGAATGCTAATAAGGACGCAAAAGAACGAATACAGAGTTTTTATAAACCTAAACTATCCAGAAGGTTTCGTAAGTGCCTTCCTCTCAAGCCCGAAGACGGAAAGGGTAAAAGCCATAAGCTTGAACTTATACACCAACAGCGAGCTTTTTTACAGAAAGATGGAGGAAGGAAAAGCCTTGTTGGAAAGCATGCTTAAAGAGGAGGATCTACAGCTCAGGGATTTAAAGCTAAACCTACTGTCTTCTTCTCAATCTTTGAAAGAGGTTTTGAAGGAACATTTTTACGAAGCAAATTTATATTTGGTGGTTTGAAATGGAGGAGAGAAAAAAGGCGGTAGCCCTCAGGTATGACCCGGAGAAGGACAACGCACCCGTTGTTTTGGCAAAGGGCTACGGTGAGTTGGCAGAGAGGATCATAAAAATAGCAAAGGAAAAGAACATACCCGTAGTGGAAGATAAAGACCTCGTATCAGCCTTAATAAGGGTGGAGGTTTTTGAGGAGATTCCTCCCGAGCTTTACCGAGCGGTGGCAAAGGTCTTAGTTTTTATAAAGACGTTGAGAACTTAACTCATGTTCTGATAAGATCTGGATGCAGAATAGAGATAATACCTAAGCAGTTGATATACCTTAGCCATATATTGGCTTGCTATTCTCAACTTTTCCTCATCCCACGCCATGAGCATATCCTCCAACAGAACCACCACCTCCTCTATATCCTTTGCCAGCTCTTTGTCTGCAAACATGGGAGACATGGAACTTAAGAAGGGAAGGGACACTAAGGTCAAGGACAGAGACTCCAAGGCAAGCTCCAAGAGGTAGGATTTTTTATTTTCTTCTTCTAAAAATTCTATGTTGCTTAAAAGTTCCGAGAGCATTTCAAATATATCCAAATAAAAAAAGGATATACGCATAGAAACCTCGGAGGAGGGTTTTATACTCTTAGCATGCAGGATGATATTGACAGATTTTTCCTGCAACAGCACCAACTCCTCCAGCTTCCTTATGAAGTTATAAATGTATCCATCCATCACAGTATATACCTTGAAAGCTC
>WYEK01000121.1 GCA_009903855.1 Thermocrinis sp. | reverse complement strand
GGTTTCCGAGGTGCTCTTCTTCGGAAGTGTGGGGGGACTGATTGGGGGTCTTGTGGTAGCCTTTTTAAACGACCGAGTGGGTAGAAAGGTGCTTGGGGTTAGCATAAGCGGGCTCTCCGCTTTGGCGGTTTTTCTGTTTTTGCTAACGGACGCAAATCCTAAAGTTCTTTACTTTTTGTATTCGTTGATCGCCTTTTCTTTTGCCTCTGTGGCATACGTGATCGCAACGGAGATATACCCATCCTACATAAGGGCATACGCCATAGGGGTGCTCTCCGTTGTGGGAAGGCTCTCGGGTGCCTTTGCACCTGTGCTTGTGATAGCTTTGGCTAATCAAAACTACCGGCTTGGACTTTTGTGTATATTCCTCTTTTGGTTTGTGGGATTTTTTGCCTTTGTGATATACGCCATCAAGGGGAAAGAGACCAAGGGCATGCCCATAGAACAGATAAGTTGAGGAGGGGCTTAGCCCCTCCTACCTTTGTTTTTATTCTTTCTTCCCGTAGTATTTGGTTAGGTATTCAATGATTTGCTTTTGCGCATCTTCGGGGATAGGTGCCTTAAATACATTGACCATCTTTTTGACAACTCCTTCCCATCCCTTTTGAGTAAGTGGTGCGTTGGTCTTTATGTAATCATAGCTATGGCATTGAAGACAGTATCCCATTACAGCCTTTTCTTCTGGAGTTCCCTTTAAGGTTTCTGCACTAAAGCCAAAGCTTACCAAAAGGGCAGATAACATAACTACCTTTCTCATGGTATTACCTCCTTAAACATAAAGGTTAAAGGTTTGCACCACATTGTTGTGATAGCCTGCGGGGTTCCATATAAGCTCAAAGGTTTGAGTTTGACCCATCCTGTTGGAAGCCTTTGCCATAACTTTATACACACCCTTCTTTTCCACTTTAAAGGTGTGTTCCCACTGCACCCATGAATACCTACCATCAGATTTAATTATCTTAGCCTCCTGCCAGGTCTTTCCACCATCCACAGATACCTCTACCATCTTAATGCCATAGCCACCATCATAAGCCACACCCATAACGGTTATGTAATCACCCATCCGTGCAAAGTTCTTTATATCCTTTATTTGGGTGTTATCCACCTCATAGGGGTATATGGTCCTCTTTGTGTTGTTATTGACAAACTTTACCACCAGAGAATTTACCACCATCTCTGTTATTGGGACAAAGGGTGCTGATGGGTCCTTGTCCCAAAATTCTATAGTTGGAAACTTGCCCCTTGGAAGTCTGTAGGCGGTGTCATACCAGAAGTTCTTTGGCAAATCAAAGACCACCTGTATATCCGTTACAGCCTTGATCCAGTAAGTGGCAGTCCAGCCAGCTATTACGAGCCTTGCAGGATATCCGTTTTCCACAGGCAGTTCCTCACCGTTCATTTCAAAAGCTATAAGGCAGTTCTCATCCATAGCCTTCCAGATGGGTATAGCCTTAGCAAAATGGTCTTGCCCTTGAACAGTTGGTGGGTTATAGCTTGAATGAACAACTATCGCCTTAGCTTTTGGATCCACGCCCGCAGCGTCAAGCACATCCTTGAGCCTTACACCCACCCATTTGGCATTTCCAAGGGCGCTATATCTCCATTGAAGACCGGTAACCTTTGGATCCGAGAGACCTCTCCTGTTTCCAGAACACTGATTTATCGCTGTTAGTTCGTACACCTTGAAGTTTTTCTTTAGTTCATCAAGGGTGAATTCCACAGGCTTCTTAGCCGCGGGTCCATAGACTTTTAGCTTATAGTCCTTGAAGTCTTCCTTTTTGTCTGCGTAATCTGCCTGATGCCATCTAACATAAAAGGCTTCGTTGGGTGTGTAAAAGTGCTCATAATACTGCACTGGTGTTTCAAAGTTCCTTGGTCTCATAGTTTGAACTATGAGTGGGTGTTTGGGGGACTTTAGAGGATACCGGCTCCAGGCTAAGATCTCACTGGGGTCGTAGGCTACAGACAGCTTTGGCAGAATCAAACCTCCGCCGGCTACCAAAAGACCACCTTTTAAAAAGGTCCTTCTGTCCATATTTTCACCTCCCTTTAGGGTTGTGTTGATAATTTTATTACATTTATTTCTGCTTTGCAATAACTTTTACTTATGGATACATAATAGAAACTTATAAAAATTTTCTATTGAAATTTGTTCGCTGGGTGATTTTCCTCAGTTTATTGACCTAAAATTCAGCTTATTTTATAAAAAAACCTTTTTAGGAGGGGTCTCATGGAAGCAGTAAGCTTTGAGTATAAAGCCTACAAGCCAAGACCCTTTACCAAGGAGGAAAGACCATACACTACCATACTATTTGGTGGGCTTACCTTTAAACACGAACGGCTCATAACGGGTGCCTTGGAAAACATGGGCTATAAGGCAAAGCCCTTGCCTAATATAGAAAGGGTAGATTTGGACATAGGGAAGGAGTACATAGATGTAGGTGCTTGCTGTCCTACCACCTTCACCGCAGGAAACTTAGCAAGGACCCTTATGGACATTGAAAAGAAAGAGGGAAGGGAGGCGGTAAGGGATAGGTACGTGTTTGTTACGATCGGTGCCTGCGGACCTTGTAGGTTCGGACAGTATCACGAATCCTACGAGAGGGTCCTTGAAGGGCTAAACCTACGGGACTTTAGGCTTTTTCTTTTGGACCTTCTACAGCTTGAACAATCTGTAGAGGGTGGTGGCTTGGAAATAAGCATGCCTCTTACCCTTGGGCTCGTCTATGCCATGTTTATGGGAGACCTGATAACGGACATGGAATACGCCACAAGACCTTACGAAGTAAAAAAGGGTCAAACAGACCAGGTAGTAAAGGACAGTGTGGAAGTGCTTTACGAAAAACTCAAAAAGAGACCCATAGTGGGCAAAAAGCTCGGAAACTTCCTTTGGCACATATTCACCGATTACTTCGTGGATGCCCTAAAGGAAGTTAAAAAGCTTTGGGATGAAATAGAGGTGGATAGACTTCAGCCAAAGGCAAAGGTAAAGATCACCGGAGAGTTTTGGCTTCAGACCCACGAAGGAGACGGAAACTACAACATAAAAAGATGGTTGGAGGAGCAAGGTGCGGAAGTTATCCCACCACCGGTAGCGGTCTGGATGGACTATCTTATAAACATGGAACTTTTCAAGCTTGAAGACGCCAAGCCCTTTGTAAAAAAATACTACCTTAAAAAATTTGCCATCTCATTTTTTGCGTGGCTATACAGGAAAACCTACGACAAGCTCAGAAAGGCTTTAAATAACATTCCCAATCCATTGCCCTCCCAGAGGGAACTGAAGGAACTGGCAAGACCTTACTTTTACTACAGGTTAACTGGGGGTGAGGGGCATATGCTCATTGGCAAAGCCCTCTACGCACTAAAACACAAGCAAGCCCATATGATCTGCGAGCTGTCTCCCTACGGATGCCTTCCCAACACTATGTCTGTTGGTGCGATGGCAAAGGTGCTGGCAGACTATCCAGAGCTCCTATACGCACCCATAGAGGTCAAAGGAGACTCGGAGGTGCATGCATACTCCCGCTGTCAGATGGTTCTTACAGAAGCTAAAAGGAGGGCAAAGGAGGAGTTTGAACAAGCCTTGGAGAGAACGGGCTTGAGCTTGGAAGAGATCAAAGACTTTGAAGAAAAACATCCACAGCTCAAAAGGGCAACCTACAAAGTGCCAAACTATGGCTATGTGGGAACATCTGCCAACTATGTAATGCACGTAGCAAAACTTATGGGGAGACTGAGATGATTTTGGGCATAGATGTAGGAAGCACCACCTGTAAGTACGTTTTGGTGGATGATCGTGGGAACATCTTAGATAAAGCCTACGAAAGGCATAACACAAAGACCGCAGAGAGGGTGTATGAGTTCTTAAAAAAGCTTGAAGAGAACTTTGGTTTTAAGCCCGGAAGGGACAGGGTCTATTTCACTGGCTCTGGTGCTACGCTGATCGCTCCGCTGGTGGGGGGAAAGTTTGTTCAAGAGGTGGTTGCGGTCTCCACTGCAGTGGAAAAACTCCATCCAGATGTGAGGTTTGTTAGCGAAATCGGTGGGGAGGATATGAAAGCGATCTTTTTCAAAGAGGTTGATGGGAAAAGGGTAAAGCAGGTCTTTATGCAAAACGCCTGTGCGGGTGGGACGGGTACCTTTATAGAAAAGACCGCAAGAAAGCTTGGAATTCCTCAGGAAAAGCTGGGCTCTATGGGATACAAAGGCTACAACCTCCACAAGGTAAGTGCCAAATGTGGCATCTTCGCGGAGGCGGATGTGAATACCCTGCAAAAGGCTGGAGTGCCACCGGAGGAGATCATGGCTTCCCTCTTTGACGCGGTGGTTTATCAGAACCTTTCCCAGCTTGCCAAAGGGAACACTCCCATGTGGAAGGTGCTACTGTTGGGAGGTCCCAATCTATTCTTTAGGGGGCTTAGGGAGGCTTGGCGTGTGCACCTTCAGAGAATGTGGAAGGAAAAGGGCTTGAGGGATTGCACGGACCAAGAGATGGAGGAACTGGTGGTAGTTCCCGAAAACTCCCTTTACTATGCGAGCCTTGGCTGTGTCTTTTATGCCATGGAGGAGGAAGGCGGAGTTTATGAGGGCTTGGATAGGCTCAGGTGGTGGATAGAGGAGGGGCAATACCAAGAGAAACTGAAGGAGGGAAAGAGAGGGCTTGTGTCCTCTGAGGAGGAGCTAAGGGAGTTTTTGAAAGAGTACGAAGGGCAGTATAAGAAGATCGTTCCCAAGAAGGTTAAAAGGATCGCCATAGGGTGTGATTTTGGCTCCACCACTGCCAAGGCGGTGTGCGTCTCTGAGGAAGGAGAGCCGGTCTTTTCCTGCTATCAGATCAGCAAGGGCAATCCCATAGAGGATGCCAAAAGCATCTTCAGACAGATAAGGGAATTCTTTGGGGATGATGTGGAGGTTATAGGCTTGGGACTTACGGGCTACGGAAAGGACCTTCTGAAGGATGTTTTGGGAGCGGACTGTGCGGTGGTGGAGACGGTTGCCCACGCTACGGGTGCCATGCACTTTTTTAAGGATGCGGACTGTATATGCGATGTGGGTGGGGTGGATGTAAAGATCCTCATCCTTCGCAACGGTTCTGTGGTAGATTTTAGGCTAAATTCTCAGTGTTCCTCCGGAAACGGTGCCTTTTTGCAAGGAGTGGCAGAAAGGTTCAACATACCACTGGAGGACATTGCCAAGCTTGCCTTTAGTGCAAAGGCCATTCCCAATTTTACCATGGGCTGTGGCGTGTTCTTACAAAGCGATATAGTCAATCAGCAGAGGAAGGGTTGGAAGGCGGAGGAGATCCTTGCGGGGCTTTGCGCTGTTCTGCCCTTGAACGTGTGGATTTACGCAGGCAACATAAACAACTTGGCGCAGGTGGGCAAAAAGTTTGTGCTCCAGGGTGGAACCCACAAGAACTTGGCGGTGGTAAAAGCCCAGAGGGACTTTATAAAGTCCAAGGTGCCAGATGCACAGGTGTTTGTACATCCCTACCCGGGAGAGGCGGGAGCTTTAGGTGTAGCCTTACTTGCCCTTGAGACAAAAGGTAAAAGCCGGTTTAGGGGCTTTGACGCCGTAGAAAACCTAACCTACAGGGCAACCACATCCCAAGAGACGGTATGCAGATGGTGTCCTATGAACTGTCAGAGGACCTTCATAGATGTGTTTGTAGGAGAAGGGGAAGGAAGACCTTGGAGTAAGGTGCCCTTGGAGAAGGGTTGGCTTAGGCTCATAGTGGGCAACGCATGTCCAAAGGGGCTTGTAGAAGACGAAAGCGAGCTTAAGCTCCTTCAACAGGAGCTGAGGAGGGTGCAGGATGAGTTTCCTAACATTGCCCAAATTGTTAGAAAAACTGCGTTCAAACCAAAAAGGGCAAACCAAAAGGTCCATTAAAGTAGGCATTCCCAAGTTTTTAAACATCTGGGGCACAGCGCCCTTTTGGGTGGGCTTTTTTAACAGCCTGGGTATGAAGGTAGTTTTTAGCTCGGACACTTCCGAGGAGCAATACAGAACTTACGGCAAGGGTAGGATCACCATGGATAGCTGCTTTCCAGTGAAAGCCCTTGCGGGACACATAGGAGAGCTCCTGCACAAGGACATAGACATCCTCTTTGTGCCCATGATCTATTCCCTGCCATCTTTCTTGAGGGGGCATGTGATGGATACGCTGTGTTGCACTCGGGTGATGATGGCACCGGAGAACATAAAGGCGGGCTTTCTTAAAGAGAGGGACGAGTTCAAAGAGAGGGGTATAAAGTACGTTTCTCCCTTTGTGCCCTTTGGGGAGCCAGAGCTTTTGCCTAAGTATCTCTTTGAAAGCTTAAAGCCAGCGGTGGAGGACCTCACCTACGAAGAGGTGGTAGAGGCAGTAAGGGAAGGCTTTGCATCCCTTGAGGAGTTTGACAAAAGTATGCGGGAAAAGTCTTTGGAAATTCTGCGATGGTGCGTGAAAAACAACAGACCTGCCCTCTTGGTGCTGGCAAGACCTTACCATATGGACCCGGGCATAGGACACGAAATAGACGCAGAGTTTCAGCTTTATGGTTATCCGGTCCTTTGGTACAACTACCTACCAATAGACAAATGGCTCTTGGACTGGCTTGGCATTTCCCTTGATATATCGGATGTGTGGACCTCCTCTTACAGCTCTAACACCAACGAGATCATCTGGGGAGCCAAGTTTGCCAGCAGATTTCCCTGGATCACAGGGGTCATAAGGCTCTCTTCTTACGA
>WYEK01000130.1 GCA_009903855.1 Thermocrinis sp. | reverse complement strand
ATACTCCGCACCGTTCTGGAGGGCTAAAAGGTGTATTTTGTAATCAAAAATTTCCCTGTTTAGAACAAAGCCCGGAGAGTCCATATAAACCACTTCCCCCCAGGGAGTAAAATGCACCATCTTATTTACCCTTTGGGCTATAGCTTCCTCGTCAAAAAACTCTTTAAACTGATGATAGAGCTGTATGGGAACGAACTCCGCACACTGAACGGGCGTACCTATTTTTCTCTTGAAATCCACCACCAAAACCTTTGCACCCCCCTTTGCCAGCTTGTAAGCGGTGGTTGACCCTGCCGGTCCTCCACCCACCACCAAGAATTCACACTTAAGCCTTTTCATTGAACCTTTCCAATAGCTTTTTTGAGGGTTTAAACCTAACGGTGTATCTCTCTCCTACAAAAAACTCTATCCCATTCCTTGGGTTCTTTACAAAGGTGCCCTCTAGTTTTTTCAGTTTAAGAACCCCAAAGCCCCTCATTTCTATCCTTTTACCACTCATTAGAACTTCCACCATACTTTCTAAAATGCACTCCACAAGCTGTTTTGCGCTTGCCCTATCCAAGTTAAACTCCTTTGAAACTTTATCTATAAGCTGTCCCTTGTTCATTTTTTCTCCTTCTCTTCCACGTAAAAACTTCTAACCCTTTTGTTTTTGCTTATTGCTATAGCCCTTTCTTCCTTTCTGTAATAGACGATTTCGTCTGCCTCTACAAAGTTGGGACCCTCCTCTACCCTTGCGTTGCCTACAAGCTGGACAATATCCTTTTTGAAGTCATAGAATGCTTTATCTGCCTTTGCGGTTCTTTTTCCATCTGTGTAAAAAACTTTACCTTCTGCTTCTGCAGAGTTTGCTTTTCTGTTTTCATCCAAGTAGATTATCACTTTATCGGCGGTAAGCAACTCATTGCCCTTGGTGATTTTAACATTCCCTATGTAAGTTATGCTGTTCTTTTCATAGACCATCTTATCCGCCTCTGCCAGTATTGGCTGAGAGTAAGCAAAAATAAACAGTATTAGCAGGAAAAGTAGACTTCTCATTGCAGTTTAACCTTAGCCTGATTTATTATAACCTTTGTAGGCTTAAACTCCACCCGCCATCCTACCCCTTCCACCACGTTGTGCCCATCTTCAAAGACAGCTTTTCCATCTCCGTAGGCAAGCCCCTCCTTTAGCCTTAACTCCGCCCTGTCTGTTTTAAAAGTTCCCTCTTTTGTCCGCAAAACCACGTTCCCTTCCAAGTAGCCTTCGCCCGTGTCCATATCTACAGAACCACTCTTTGCGGTTAATGTAGTTTCCTCCGATTGGAGCAATATATCTTCCATAAAAATCTTGTTGTCCTCAAGTCTTGCCCTACTGCCATAAACCCGCCACTTCTCCCCCTTTCCACCAAAGACTCTAACCTCAACCCCTTCCAAAAGGCTCACCTCTTTGGTAGGCTTTGGGATCACTCCGTAGGAATTTATCCATCTGTTGCCAAGGTATGCCATAAAAATCAAAAGCAGTGAAACAAGAATAATCTTTGTCATAGATAACCCTCCAAAAGTCCCTTTAACTCTCCCCTCAAATTTAGCAAAAACTCCGCAATTTCCCTGACTGCACCCCTGCCCCCTTCTTTCTTTGACACATAGAGGGCATGCCTCTTTACCAAAAGCGGTGCATTCTTTACGGTAGCAGGAAAGCCCACCACCTTTAAAACTGGCAAATCCAGGTAATCATCTCCCACGTAAGCAACCTCCTCCGCCTTTAGGTTCTTTTCCTTGAGAATTTTCTCCAAAACCTCCAGCTTATCGTTCCTGCCCGTATGAACCTCTTCAATGCCAAGCTCCTCCAGCCTTTTAAGCAGGGCCTTTGAAGAGCGTCCGGAGATAACTCCCACCTCGATGCCTGACCTCTGAAGTAGTTTTATCCCCAAGCCATCCCTAACGTCAAAGACCTTTATCTCTTCGCCCATTTCTGTGTAGTATAGCCTTCCATCGGTGAGCACACCGTCCACATCCATCAAAAAGAGTTTTATCCTTTTGGCGATTGGTTTCAAGTCTTTTCTTCTCATACCTCAAAAACCTCCAAGAATATTTCCCGCATTCTTTTTAGGCTTCCTCTGAGTTTGTCCTCAAAGTCCTCAAAGGACATATTTATAGAACTGGCAACCCTCTCTCTGTCTTTTTTGTTAAGCACAGAACCACCGTGCTCTTTGGAGAGCCTGTGCCTTGTTTCCACCAATCTAAGGAACATGTATATTTCAAAAGCCTCCTTCAAGAGGGAGTGTTTTGGAGCTAAAACCCTGTAAGCCCTGATCATGGAGGGCTCTCTGAGTTTTTCTCTGAGTATGTAAAGCTGGATTAAAAACTCTCCGTCTATGAGACCACCTTTGCCGAACTTTATATCTACCAGCTCTTTATCTTTTTTTGCGTTGCTTTCCAAGGCAAAACGCATGTCCCTTATCTCCCTGATTTCTCTCTCCGTTATGGGTTTGCTGAAAAGAAAGTTCTCTATAACCTCCTCAAACTCGTCCCTTAGGGCTGTATCTCCCACTATGAACCTTGCCCGTGTCCATGCGATCCTTTCCCAAGTGCGGGCATTCTTTTCAAAGTAGTCCCTGTAAAAGTCTATGGATGGCAATAGCTCCCCTTTACTGCCCATAGGTCTTAGTCTAAAGTCCAACTTGTAAAGGTATCCTTCTGAGGTATGCAGGGTGATGAACTTGATCATCTGCTGAGCTAATTTGACCTCCTCAAAGCTTGGCGACCTTGCCACAAAAACAAGGTCAAGGTCTGAACCTATCGTTAGCTCCTGACTACCATACTTTCCAAGGGCATAAAGGCATACACCTTCCGAAAACTGCCAAAGCTTTTTCATCAAAAAGTCTGCAAGCTCGCTCAGGTTCAAAAAGAACTTTTCAAGCTTTGTGTATCTGTCCTCCTGCTTTACTAAATAAACTAAAGCATTCCTCACTTCCCAAACAGTTTTGAACCTTCTGAATAGATTCTCAGGGCTCAAAGGTAGCCTTTCCCTGTATTTTTCAAACTCTTCTTCTAATCTGCTTTGGTCCGGGTAGTCCTGATATAAAGTTAGCACATCCTCTACCAAGTCTGGATTTCTGCTGATAAGAGTGGAGAGATAAGAGGATAGGGAAAACACTTTGCACAGTCTTGTTCTAAAGTCTTCCTTGGAACTGCTGAGGATAACTCTCCTACCCGTTGGGTTAGAGAAGAATTTGTCAAAGTTGTTTAGGGTTTCGTCTGGGTCCGGCGTGCTTGCCATCATCTTTACCATCTGAGGAAGGAGTTCGTAAAACTGTCTTCTTTCCTCCGAGGATAGACTTACTCCAAGGCTTCCCTGCACGTAGTTCAGGAGTATGTTAAAAGCCCTTGTAGGGTTTTTAAAGCCCAAGGAAGCCAAAAGTTCCTTTCCCGACTCATGATCTCCCTCCAAAAGATATGCCATTATGGGATCCAACTCTTTTTCCTCTTGGGCTGGTAGCAGGTTATAAAACATTTGGCTTATCCTCTTGGTGTACTCCTGAAACCTACGCTGGAACTCCTCCACCTCCATGTCCATGAGCTTGGCTAAGAGAGGTGCCTCCTGTGGGCTAAAGGCGTGATTTTGTGTGCAGTTTTTCATCTGGATTCGGTGCTCCAACTTCCTTAAAAACACATAGGCGGACTCTAAAAATTCCACCTCCTCCATGGAAAAAACGCCCTTTTGGTGTAATTTCCACAGAGCCCTTATGGTGTTGCTCTCCCTTAGAAAGGGAAACTTTCCTCCAAAGAGCAAAACCATAGCCTGCACCATAAACTCCACCTCCCTTATGCCACCCTCCCCCGTCTTGACGTTTATCTTATTTAAAAGCCCCTTCTTTGCCTGAGCATTGATCTGGGCTTTCATTAGCCTTATCTCCTCCAGCACCCTGTAGTCTATGGATTTTCTAAATACGAAGGGCTCTTTGACCTCCCTTTCAAAGGCTCTGTAGAGTTCTTGGTCTCCCGCACTGTAGCGAGCCCTCAGGAGGGCAAACCTTTCCCACATCCTACCGTAGCTCTCGTAGTAGAGCTCTGCACTTCTGAGGGACATGGAGATGGGCCCAGATTTACCAAAGGGTCGGAGGTCCAAGTCTACCTCGTAGGGCTTGCCCTCCGGTGTGATGCTTGTCATAAGGCTTACCACCTTCTGAAATACCTTGCTGAAAAATTCGTTCAGAGTTAGCTTCCCTGCCCTTCCCTTATCGGAGGAGTGTATGAACATTACGTCTATGTCTGAATAATAATTGAGCTCGTAGCTTCCGAGTTTTCCAAGACCTATTATGCAGGCGGTGGCAGGTTTTTGGTCTTCCTCCAATGGCTCCCCGTAAAGGTCAATCGCCTCCGAGAGGGACCTTCTGTAGGCAAGCTCCAAAAGGGCATCCGGAAGTTCTGAGTACTCCCTGAGGATGTCCTCAAGCTTTGCGGTGCCAAGAAACTCTTTAGAAAGGAGCCTCATAAGTTCCCTGTGGCGATAGTAGGCTAACTTTTCCGAAAACTTTTTATCCTCCGAGTGCAGGCTCACCAACTCCTCCAACTCTCGTAAATAATCCTCCTTTCTCTTTGAAACATACCAAAGCCCCGGTATAACATTCTGAAAGTCCGTGGGATGGTTTATGAGGAACTTTCTCATGCACTCGGAGTGGTCCAAAAGCCTCAAGAGGAGGATAAACCTTCTTTCGTTTAGGTAATCCAAAAGGCTCTTGGGCTCAGGATGCTTCTCCAGGAGCTCCCTAAAGGATTCCTCTGCCTTCTTTGGGTTTGTCAAATACCTCTCGGCGGAGGAAAACCACTGAGATGGAACCATCTATAACATTTTAAAGTTTTTGGCTTATACTATTCTATTAAGGTGGAGCTTTTCTTTTTTCCAGACGTTTACGCAGACAGAGAGCTTGTGGATTACTACATCGTAACCTTTGAGCTGGAAGACCTCTCCTGCGTTGAAATTATGGACCTGGAGGGAAAGCACTACATAAAGGAGGTATTGAACTGGGATTTGCTCCGCAAAAGTGCAAAACATATAGTTCTGTATGAGTTGGGTGATGAAATAGAGAGATTTTCTGACTTGGAGGATGCCCTCAGGACCGCTTACCGTTTGGCTTACGAGGAAGCAAGGAGGAGAGGGGCAAGGGAGATAGTACCTGCCATGGGCGTGGGAAATCCACCCTTAAGTGTGATAAACAGGGTGTACCCCTTTAGCATCAGCTTGGAGCCCTTTCCCAAGAACTTGGACGCATACCTTGAAAAACTCGTTAGAACCCTTGATATTAGGAAGAAAACTGGAGGCTCTTGATGGAAGTCAAAGAACTAACTACCATCTTGGAGGAGCTAACTCCAAAGAGGATCGTGGAAGAGCTGAGTAAGTATGTGATAGGTCAGGAGGAGGCAAAAAGGGCAGTGGCCATAGCCCTCAGGAACCGCTGGAGAAGACAAAAGCTCCCGCCCCATATGAGGGATGAGGTGGCACCAAAGAATCTTTTGATGATAGGTCCTACGGGTGTAGGGAAAACAGAGATCGCCCGCAGGCTCGCCCAACTCATAAGGGCACCCTTCATAAAGGTGGAGGCTACCAAATACACAGAGGTGGGCTATGTGGGAAGGGATGTGGAGTCTATGGTGAGGGAACTGGTGGAGGTTTCCTATCAGATGGTAAAGCAAGAGAAGATGCAAGAGGTAAGAGAAAGGGCAAAAAGGAACGCAGAGGAAAGGCTCATAGATTACCTGACTCCCCAACAGCTCAGCTTTGGGACAAGGATAGCCCAAACTACCGTCAGTCGTTCTTACCTCAAGGAAAAGCTCCGCAAGGGAGAGTTGGATGATAAGTACGTAGAGATAGAAGTTCAAGAAAAATTGCCACCAATTGTGGGCATTGCGGGTCCCCCCGGCTTGGAGGAGTTGGAAGACCAGCTCAGAAACCTACTGGGAGGCATGGTATCTTACAGGAAAAAGAGAAAGGTAAAAGTAAAAGAAGCCCTTCAGATCCTGGAGCAAGAAGAAGCAGAAAAGCTCATAGATCAAGAGGAAATAATTGCAGAGACCATCTATAGGGCAGAGAACTTTGGGATCATATTCATTGATGAGATAGACAAGATCGCCATCAAAACACCGGGAGTGGGTCCGGGCGTTTCCCGGGAGGGTGTCCAGAGGGACCTCCTGCCCATAGTGGAGGGAACTGTGGTTAGAACCAAGTATGGACCCGTAAAGACAGACCACATCCTCTTTATTGCGGCGGGTGCCTTTCATATGTCCAAGCCTTCAGACCTAATTCCTGAACTGCAGGGAAGATTTCCCATAAGGGTGGAACTAAAGCCCCTGTCTAAGGAAGACTTTGTGCGCATATTGGTAGAGCCAAAGAACGCCTTGGTAAAGCAGTACACAGAGCTTTTAAAGACGGAGGGTGTGGACCTGGAATTTACCAGTGATGCCATAGAAGAGGTCGCGAGCATTGCAGAGGAGATAAACAACCGCACAGAGAACATAGGTGCAAGAAGGCTATACACCATAATGGAAAAGCTCTTGGAGGATATATCCTTCAACGCACCGGATTTGGCTGGACAACGTATAATAATAGACAGCAAGTTTGTGAGGGCAAAGCTTTCAAACCTTGTGAAGGATGTGGAGCTTTCAAGGTATATACTGTGATGGATGGATACATTTATAACTTCATAAGGAAGCTGGAGGAGTTGGTGCTGTTGCAGGAAAAATCTGTCAATATCATCCTGCATGCTAAGAGTATAAA
>WYEK01000103.1 GCA_009903855.1 Thermocrinis sp. | reverse complement strand
CAGACAAGAGTGTTAGGCAAGTGATAGAGGCTGTGAATTCTCAGATAAAGGTTTTTAACGGAGTTAGCAGATGGAGGAATATTACGACTTTACTTGCTTACCTTCAGGGTTATACTGTTGGATATAGTTTTTTCAGGAAGTCTTGGTTGTTTGAATAATTTCTCACCCGATGTGTGTTGTATAGTGTTATAATCTATAAAACTATGGCGAAGTGTTATGTTTGCGGAAAGACTACCAAGGTAGGAAGAAGTGTGACCTTTTCCGCAGAGAGAAACCCGAGACTTTTTAAGGCTAACCTTCATAGGGTCAAAGCGGTGCTTGAGGATGGCACCGTAAGAAGGATATATGTTTGCACCAAGTGTCTAAAGGCGGGTAAGGTAGTTAAGGCGGTAAAGTCCTCTTAGCCTGATGCCTATAAGATTTCTTACTGCTGGTGAATCTCACGGTAAGGGTTTAGTCTGCATAATAGAGGGTTTGCCCGCCAACTTGGAGCTCTCCTCCGAGTATATAAACAGGGAATTAGAAAGAAGACAGAGGGGCTACGGCAGAGGGGGCAGAATGAAGATAGAAAAGGACAGGGTCCAGATCCTTTCGGGTGTAAGGTTTGGCAAAACCCTCGGTGGTCCCATAGCCCTCTTCATTGAAAACGAGGATTGGGAGAACTGGAAGGAGAAGATGGCGGTGGAGGGGGAAAGACCGGATACCGCAGTTCCCTTTACAAGGCCAAGGCCGGGGCATGCAGACCTTGCGGGTGGTATAAAGTACAACCAGCGGGACCTTAGGAATATACTTGAGAGGGCCTCTGCCCGAGAGACCGCCTGTAGGGTTGCCTTGGGAGCGGTGTGCAAGAGATTTTTGGAGGAGCTTGGCGTCTTTGTGGGAAGCTATGTAGTTAGCATAGGTCCATTGTGTCCTCCTATAGAGGAGCAGGACTTAATAAAGAGGCATCAATTGGCAGAACAGTCGGAGGTTAGGTTTCCAGACCCAAGCAAAGATAAGGAGTTTATGGAATTGATAGATAGGGCAAAGGAAATGGGTGAAAGCTTGGGGGGTGTTTTTGAAGTTTTTGCGGTTGGTGTGCCTCCTGGGCTTGGCAGTCATGTGCATTGGGACAGAAAGCTGGACGGAAGGATCGCCCAGGCTATGATGAGCATTCAGGCTATAAAGGGAGTGGAAATAGGGCTTGGTTTTGAGGCAGCCAAAAGGTTTGGCTCAGAGGTCCATGACGAGATCGGCTACAGAGAGGGCGAAGGATACTTTAGGTATTCCAACAACTTGGGAGGTTTGGAGGGAGGTATAACCAACGGCATGCCTATAATTGTGCGATGTGCCATGAAGCCCATACCCACCCTAACCAAGCCTCTTAGGAGCGTGGATGTTTTAACAAAAGAGGAAGTAAGAGCGGGAAAGGAGAGAACAGATGTGGTGGCAGTGCCCGCTGCGTCGGTGGTGGGTGAATCCGCCTTAGCTTTAGTCTTAGCGGATGCCTTTCTTGAAAAGTTGGGCGGAGACTTTATGGAAGAGATAAAGGAAAGGTATAGAATTTACTTAGAACATGTTAAAACTTTTTGAAGAAATAGGCAAGGCAACCCTTCTAACCCTCTGGGCTATATTTTTTCTGTTTAAAAATCCTCCAAGATTGACCCACTTTATAAAACAGCTCACTTACTTGGGGGCAGAAACCACCCCGGTGGTGCTAATAACTTCCCTGTTTAGTGGTGGAGTTATAGCCTTGCAAACCTACAGTACCTTTCACAAGTTCAACGCAGAATTTCTAATAGGAGCAGTGGTAGCCCTCTCTATGGGTAGAGAGCTTGCCCCTGTGCTTACAGCCCTGATGGTGGTTGCCCGTGTTGGCTCTGCTATGACCGCCCAAATAGGAACCATGCGCATAACAGAACAAATAGACGCCTTAGAGGTAATGGGTATGGACCCTCGGAGCTATCTTATCACACCCCGAATAGTGGCCGGAACGCTTGGCGTTCCAATGCTAACCGTCTTGTCCAACATAGCGGGTATCTTTGGTGGATGGTTTGTGGCGGTAAAGCTCTTTGGAGTTAACGAATATCTATTCTGGGAAAAGATGAAGGACCTCACTGAACTGCATGACTTTTTAGGCGGATTATACAAGGCTACCTTCTTTGGTTTTATAATCACTGCGATTAGTTGCTATTTTGGATTTTACACAAAAGGTGGTACCGAAGGTGTTGGCAGGGCTACCACCAACAGCGTGGTTACATCTTCTATGTTGTTACTGATATCCGACTACTTCTTGACAGCGATAATCTTTTGATATAATTATTTTTCCGTATAGAGGGGCGGTAGCTCAGTGGGAGAGCGCCTGCTTGGCGTGTAGGAGGTCGGGGGTTCAAATCCCCTCCGCTCCACCAAAAACTACTTCTTTTTTGGCAAAAGGGCAAAGGTCAAAAAGTTTCCTTCCTTTTTGGGTGGTCCCTCAAGTTGTCCACAGTCTGAGAGTTCCTCCACAATCCTATTGACCAATCTATCTCCCAGTTCTGGATGAGCGTTTTCCCTACCCTTGAACCTTATTCTAACCCTCACCTTGTCCCCATCTTCCAAAAATTCTCTCATGTGCTTTAGTTTTACCCTAAGGTCATGCTCATCAATACGCAAAGAAAGATTAATATCCTTTACTTCCATAGAGTGTTCCTTTTGCTTCTTCCTTGCTTCCTTCTCTTTCTTTTTTAGCTCATACAAAAACTTTCCGTAATCTAATAGCTTACAAACGGGAGGGTTGGCGTTTGGGGCTATTTCCACCAGGTCCAACCCTCTTTCCTCCGCAATTCTTAAAGCTTCTTGAAGTGGCACTATGCCTATCTGCTTTCCATCTTGGTCAATAAGCCTGACTTCCTTTGCCCTTATCTGTCTGTTTACCCTATACTCCATCTACACCTCCAAAGGTTTTTATTAGAACAAAAATGGAAAGCAAAAAGTTTATAAAGAAAAGGGCGGTGGATAACAAAGAAAGCCTTCTGAACTTAATTCTCTTGGGGTGATTGTAATCAATTTGGTCTATATCCCCCAGGTCCCTTTTGAGATTTTTTAGATAAAAAGACAGCCATACGTTCAACGCCAAACCAACCATAAGCAGGAGGGTATATACTTTTTCATCAGCTAATAGAAAATAAAACAAAAGCATAAAAAATGCAAGTTTGTAAAACCTCCAGAGAATCCTTCCATAAAATCTACCCGCAAGATTTTTGTCCTTTTCGGTCCGCAAGAGAACGGGTGCTACCAAAAAGACTATGGAAAACAGCGTACCTGTGTAAAGGGAAAGGATAAGCTTTTCAAACATCAAAAAGTTCCTTTACCTTTTTGGGAATAGATGTTAGTCTGCCCCCTTTAACAAAGCAGTGCTTAGTTCTTCCCTCCGCCCTCAGGCTGTCCTCTACAGACACCAGGTAACTAAAGCTAAAAAAATACCTGTCCATACTATCCAATTTTATCTCTACGCATACCTCTTCATCGTAAAAGATAGGCTTTTTAAACCTACACTCTGCCTCCAAAAGGACCGCCTCATAACCCTCTTCCCTAAGTTTGGAGTAGGGAATTCCCAGACTTCTGAGTAGCTCGCCCCTTGCCTCTTCAAAGAGCCTGAAGTAGTTTGAATGATGCATAACACCCTGGGCATCCGTTTCGTAAAATTGTACCCTCCTTCTGTAGATCACTTTGCGAGAACCCTCTCCACCTCAGCTATATCTGTTATTCCTCTACGCACCTTCAGTATTCCCGCCTCATAGAGGGTGCGCATACCTTTCCTTCTAGCAAGGTCTCTTATGTCTTCGGCGGTGGCACCTTTAACGATCAACTTTCTCATTTCTTCGTCTACCTCTAAAATCTCATGAACTGCGGTTCTTCCTTTGTAGCCAGTTCCCTTACATTCATCACACCCCTTTGGATTAGCCTTGTATATGGTTATATTCTCGTCTAAGCTTTTTAACACTCCCAATCTAACCAAAGCTTCCCTCGGGGTATCATCTACAAGCTTACACTTGGGACACAGTTTTCTTACTAACCTTTGTGCTACCACGAGTATTAGGGAGGAACCCACTAAGAAGGGCTCTATACCCATATCAACGAGCCTTGTTATGGAGGAGAGGGCATCGTTGGTGTGCAGGGTAGAAAAAACCAAATGACCCGTAAGGGCTGCCCTTATACCTATCTCTGCAGTTTCTGTATCCCTTATCTCACCTATGAGGATTATATCTGGGTCCTGTCTTAAGAAGGCTCTTAGAACTGAGGCAAAGGTAAGTCCTACTCTTTCGTTAACCTGTACCTGATTTAATCCGGGGATAGAAACCTCCACCGGGTCCTCTGCAGTCATTATGTTAACCTCAGGGCTGTTGCGTTCCATCAATGCAGCATACAAAGTAGTCGTTTTTCCCGAACCCGTCGGACCCGTCACTAAAATCATGCCCCAAGGTGTCCAGATTGCCTTTCTAAATTTTTCAAGGTCATCGGGTTCAAACCCAAGGTCTTCCAATCTCACACTCAAATATTTCTCTGCTTCCTGTATTCTCATAACTATCTTTTCACCATACACTACGGGAACAGTAGAAACCCTTAGGTCTACCTTTTTATTGCCTATCTTTGCCCTTATCCTACCATCCTGGGGCTTACGTCTCTCAGAAATATCCAGATTTGCCATTATCTTAAACCTTGCAGTAAGTGCATCTTTGATATTTATGGGAAACTCATGAAATATCCTTAGCACACCATCCACCCTATACCTGACTACTAGCTTTTTTTCCTGAGGCTCTATGTGTATATCGGATGCACCTAAATTTACTGCCTCCATAATAAGAAAATTTGCAAGCCTAACTATGGGTGCTTCTCCTGCTTCTTTACTTATAAGATCCAAAGATAGTTCTGATTCTGATGTTTCTATCTCTATTTCGCTAACTTCGCCAATCTCTTCAAGTATGTCCTGCGTTTGTGGATATAGCCTGTCTAGTATATCTTCTATTGCTTTTTTAGACGCTGTGTAGGATACTATGTTGTCAATCTTGCTGGCAAATCTTAGCTCATTTATAGCAGATTGATTGAAAGGATTTACCATGACTACGGTTAGCTTACCATCTTGGTAAGAAACTGGCGCAATTAAATGCTTTTTTAGGATATCTTGAGGTATTTTGTTGAGGACCTGGGCGGGTATGTTTATGCTTTTTAAGTCACCTTTCCATAACTTTTGTGGGGCATATTTTGTGTAAAAATCCAGAAGCTTTTCGTCGTCCATAAAACCAAGCCTTAGAAGGGTTATTATAATGTCTTCGTTCTTTTCCTTAGAAGAGCTCGCTTTTTGGGCTTGCTCTTTTGTTATGTATCCGAACCTGCTGAGAAACTCTAAAAGTTTTGCCTCATCCATAGCTTTCTTCCTCAGAAGGAAAGCTTCCACTTTCTACATCCCTTTTGAACTCTTCCAAGGCCTTTCTAAAAAGCTCTGCGGAGTTCATGTACCTCCTGACAAACTTTGGCTTTATATCTTCCACTAACCCCACAAGGTCGTAAAAAACAAGAACTTGTCCGTGGCAATAGGGTCCCGCCCCTATGCCTATTGTTATAGACCTAGCAGATTGTGTGAGCTCCTTAGCAAGCTCTGTGGGCATTGCTTCTAGCACTATCATGAATGCGCCCGCCTCTTCTAATATTTTAAAATCTTTCTTAACTCTTTCTGCCTCCTCCTCCCTACCAACCACCCTGTAGCCTCCTATTGTATTTATCTTCTGAGGAGTAAAACCCAGATGCCCAACCACTGGAATGCCTATGCGTACAAGCTTATAAACCAAATCTGCTATCTCTTCTCCTCCTTCTAGCTTAACCGCGTTGGCTCCACCTTCCTTTATTAGCCTACCGCAATTTTCAACGGCTTTCTCCACGCTAACTTGGTAGCTCATAAAGGGCATATCTGCTATAACAAAGCTCTCCTTGGCTCCCCTTCTGACTGCCTTTGTGTGATAGATCATTTCCTCTACGGTGACCTCCAAGGTGGAGTCTTTCCCCTGAAAAACCATACCCAAAGAATCACCTACCAGTATGCAATCTATACCCACCTGTTCGCACAGTTTGGCAGATAGATAATCATAAGTGGAAATCATAGTGATCTTTTGTCCTTTTTCCTTTTTATTGAAAAGGGTCCGAATGGTGGTTTTCATTAACTGCTACCCTCTTGCGTAGCCACCTCTTCTTCTATGGCGTTCAAGGCATTGACCAGCTCACTAGCCAAAGTTCTGATGGATTCAAGGTTTTGCATATCCCTAAGTTCTCTTATCAAAGGAAAGAGAATCTCCAAAAGCTTGTCCTTCTGAGGTCCCTCTCCTACCTTTATCTGATAAGCCCCTGCCACTAGAGGGTTCATAATAGCTTGCATTAACTCTTTTACTTGGCGCTTATCTTCCGCTGTGCTCAGAGCTTGCAGTTCAGTGTATATTTTCTTCAAAAGCCCTATGCCAAGCTCAAATTCCTTTGACATTATACTCCTCCTCTAGGTTTCCTCTTATTGATAACTGCAACCTTTTTTATTATACCAAGATGTAAAGGGAGGCTGTTTTAGAATTTCCACTGGGACACCTTTTAAACCTCATTCTAAAACTCAACCCTGACTGCTACACCATGAAGCTTTCCATGAGGAAATCTGTAAAACTCCACAAAGTTTGGTGTGACACGCTTTAGAAAACTGAAAAGTTTCCAGATTAACTTATCTGTGTATATGTATTCAATTCCGTAGAATATGGCTCTTTCGTAAATTCCAACTGCTTTTAGCTCTTTATCAATGTCTAATACTTCCATGTATCCGTATCTAATCTCCACAAGCCTAAGTCCCGGCGTGATACTTCCTTTTAAGAAAGTACTTACACCAAAAGGTTCTTCTTTCTTTACCAAAGACAGGAAGACATTGTCCTCGTATAGTATGCCGTGCTCAAAGAAGGTTTGAGTAACATAAGGAGGAATACTTTTTAGGTCT
>WYEK01000031.1 GCA_009903855.1 Thermocrinis sp. | reverse complement strand
TTGGACTTTCTATCTCCTTTTGTTCTTTTCTTTCTCCTTCGCACTCTACCACTACCTTTTTGCCAAAACCCTTAAGGCGCGTGCTAAGGTAGGCAATAGCCCACTTTTTGTATTCTTCGTTGGGAGTCAGGATCAGCACCTTATCTGCATCCTCCCTTATTAGAAACTGTCTGAAGATTCCAACTGCGAACTTGTCTATGCTCTCTATGAGGTTTAGGAAGCTACCCACTTCCATGGTTTGCAATAGCATAAGGGAATGGCGGGAGGTTTTGTTAAGAAATTGTTAAGAAATTTCCATATCTTGGAAAGGCCTTTATAAGTGGGTAGATTTCCATCAAATTTAATTAAAAAGGCTTAGGAACTTGCTTTCCTCCAATTTGGGCTTTTCAAAGAGCTCAAGGTTTTCCTCAAGGTGTTTTAGCTTACTCATTCCCACCAAGGCGGTACCAACTCCGGGCGTGCTTCTTACAAACTGCAAGGCTGTATGCACATCCTTTTCCAACCCAAAAAAGTCCTTTAGTTTTTGTGGAACTCTACCGATCACATTTCCCTGATAGATGGATGCACTTATGTAGGTGTATATCCCAAGCCTTTGGCACGCAGAAAGGGTGGAGAGCCTTTCTCCGTTTATTTCTTGATTTTTGAGGGTAAAGGCTTCTGTCATCCCCAAGTTGTAAGGTAGTTGAATAAAGCGCATGTGATGGTCCTTCCCTCCCACCCTTTGGGCTATGTCTAAAATCTCCCGTAGGTTTAAATACTGCCTTGAAGCGGGCGAAACCCTAAAGCCACTCCAGGTGGCAAGCCCATAAAACTTGAGCTTTCCTACCCTTACCATCTCCTCCAAAAAGTAAAAGCATTCCTCAAGCTTTCTCAAAAAGCTCTCCCTCGGGAAGAAGTTTAGCTGTTCTTCTGGATTGTGAAGAAAGTATACGTCTATGTAATGGGTTTGTAGGTTCTCCAAGCTCTTGTTAAAGCACCACTCTATGAACTTGGCACCCAAGTAGTGTCCCTGTGGCGTCATCTCCTGTAGGTTGATTATTCCTGTGTTTATGAAGTTTTCATAAAAGTAGTCCTTTGGGTCTACCCCAAGTTCAATGTCGTAGGGCACATAACCACCTTTGGTGGATATGATAAGGTTTTCTCTGCCCAGTTCCTTGGCTACAGCCCCCACATCTCTCTCGCTCTTCATATACCTGTACACTATGGCGGTGTCCATTACATTGACGCCCCTTTTGTAGGCGGTCCTTATTACCTGCTTGTAGCCTTCGGATGTGGCTTGGTCAAGGTCTCCCAGATAGGTGCCTACACCTAACTCTGATATAGATAACCCAAGAAAATTTTTCCTTTCCATTAGTTAAAAGATAACACCTTTTGACATTCAAGCATTAACCTTGAAAGGTTATAGGTGGAACTGCTCTCAAAGAAAGGAAGAGTTTCCTTTATGCCCCTCTGGTGGGCAGAGTGGGCGCAGTACAAAAGTCTAGCTCCCAATTTCTTGAGCTCTTCTGTTTCTGGTCTTATGGTGTAGTATGCACCGTTACCCGTGAAAAAGATGATAACCTCTCCCCTCTTTACAAGCTCCTTCACCAAGTTAAAGATGGTGGCGTAGTCCTTTGAGAAGGGATTACTGCTTACTACAAGGAGAATTTTCATTTTACCTTCCTTATGAGGATTTCCCAGGTGTTATTGTCAAGCTGGTTTATGGCAAGGACTTCCTGTCCTTCTTCTCTCATGCTTTTTGGTACATTCTCCACGGAGGGCGGATAGTCCAAGATCACCCTAAGCACTTGACCCAGTTCCATCTGCTCCAATACCAATTTGCTTTTTACGAAGGTAAAAGGGCAAACCTCACCCCTGATGTCCAATTCCCTATCTGCCATAGTTAAAATTATATGCCCTGAGTATGAAAATAGAAGAGCTAAAAAAGGTTATAGAAATACTCAGAGAGGAGTATCCAAAGCTAAAGGCTCCCATAGAAAAGCTCAAAGCCCATAAAAAGGGAGATCCCTTTAGGGCTCTGGTTTGCACTCTCTTATCCACCCGCACTAAGGATGAGACCACCGCAGAGGTCTGCCAGAGGCTCTTTGAAAGGGTAAAAAACTGGGAAGACCTGCTTGCCATGGACCTGAAGGAACTTGAAAGGCTCTTATACCCAGTGGGTTTTTACAAAAACAAGGCAAGGTACCTTAAAGAGTTGGCAAGACAAATAAAGGAGGAGTTCGGCGGAGAGGTTCCTTCGGACCTTGAGGGACTGCTGAAGTTAAAGGGTGTGGGTAGAAAGGTGGCAAACATCGTTCTGGTGGAAGCCTTCGGAAAGCCCGCCATAGGTGTAGATACCCATGTGCATCGCATATGCAACCGATGGAAGCTGGTTAGCACGAAAACTCCAGAGGAGACGGAAAAGGCATTAACACAAATACTGCCCCAAGAGTATTGGATGGATTTTAATAGACTACTGGTAGCCTTTGGGCAAACTATATGCAAACCTCAAAAACCAAGGTGTGATGTATGCCCCATAAGGGATTTTTGTAACTTTTTTAAACTTTCGCAAACATCTTAACAAAGAGGGTTTTCTTTAGCTGATCCAAGCCCTCGCCCGTTAGGGCGGATATTGCCAAAAACTGATAGCCTTTCTCTGTAAAGTATTTTTCCAACTCCTTTAGATACTCCCTGTCTGAGAGGGCATCTATCTTGTTGGCAACAACTATCTGCTGTTTTTCCAACAGCTGTGGGCTATACTCCCCAAGCTCTGCATTTACAATATTGAAGGCTTCTATTGGGTCCTTTTCCCTTCCGTCGGATACATCCAAAAGGTGTAGCAAAAGCTTTGTGCGTTCTATGTGTCTGAGAAACTCAAGACCCAAACCTTTACCCTTGCTGGCACCTTCTATTAGCCCCGGAATGTCTGCAAGCACCAATCTGTGTTCTTCGTCCAACTCCAAAACACCCAGGACGGGTGACAGAGTAGTAAAGGGATAGTCGGCGATCTTTGGTCTGGCCTTTGTTAGCTTGGATATTAGGGTTGATTTGCCCGCATTGGGGAGTCCAATAATTCCCACATCCGCAATGAGCTTTAGCTCCAATACTAGCCACCTCTCTTCTCCCTTTTGTCCTTTTTCTGCATACCTGGGAGCTTGGTTTGTTGGGCTTGCAAAGCGGGCGTTTCCTCTTCCACCCCTTCCACCCCTGGCTACCACGCAGGATTGACCCTCCTCCACCAGGTCGCAGAGTATCTCGCCGGTGAGGGCATCCTTTACCACTGTTCCCACAGGTACCTCTATGGTGAGGTCCTCTCCGTCTTTGCCCGCCTGATTTTTACCCTTCCCGTGCTGTCCATTCTGTGCCCTAAACTTGGTTCTGTATTCAAAGTCCAAAAGGGTGTGCTTTCTGGAGGTGGCAACCAGTATAACATCTCCACCCTTTCCACCGTCTCCACCCGCAGGACCACCAAAAGGTCTGTACTTTTCCCTCAGAAAGGCAACTGCGCCATCTCCCCCATCGCCCGCCTTTACATATATCTTGGCTACGTCTACAAACATGCTTAAAGCATATGTCCCAGCTTATTTTTCTTTGCTTGCAAATACCTTTCGTTGTACTCGCAGGGGGACACCTTGAGGGGAACCCTTTCTACTACCTCCAAGCCATAACCTTCCAAGGCTACGATCTTCCTTGGATTGTTGGTTAGTAGTCTCATCTTCCGGACGCCCAGGTCCAAAAGTATTTGCACGCCCACGCCATAGTCCCTTAGGTCCGCAGAGTAACCGAGCTTTTCGTTGGCTTCCACCGTGTCGTAGCCCTTATCCTGCAAGGCGTAAGCCTTTATCTTATTGACTATGCCTATGCCCCTTCCTTCATGTCCCATTATATAGACCAAAACACCCTTGCCTTCCTCCGCAATCTGCATAAGCGCCGCCTCAAGCTGATCCCTACAATCGCAACGAAGGGACTTGAACACATCCCCCGTCAAGCACTCCGAATGAACCCTAACCAGTACCGGCTCATCCTCCTTCCACTCGCCCATAGTCAATGCAACTTGCTCTTCTCCTGTGATTATGTGCCTGTATGCGTGAATTTTGAAAAAGCCATACTTAGTGGGCAGGTTAGCGGTTGCTTCCCGGACCACGAGCCTTTCCTTTTTCAGCCTGTAGCGTATTAGGTCCGCTATGGTGATGATCTTTAGGTTGAACCGCTTAGCAAACTCTATCAGGTCGGGCAGTCTTGCCATAGTGCCATCTTCATTCATGATTTCACATATCACACCCGCCGGATATAGCCCCGCAAGCCTTGCCAGATCTACCGACGCTTCTGTATGCCCAGCCCTTTCCAAAACACCGCCGGGTTTAGCCTTCAGTGGGAACACATGTCCCGGTCTTATAAAGTCCGAGGGTTTGGCATCTGGACTAACCGCAAGCTTTATGGTAATAGCCCTGTCAAAGGCGGATATACCCGTGGTGGTGCCATACTTGGGGTGGGCATCTATGGAGACGCAGAAGTAAGTACCCTTTGGGTCTGTGTTTTTTGTTGTCATTGGGTGAAGGTCCAACTCCTCGCATCTCTCCGGTGTCAAGGTAATGCATATAAGACCCCTTCCATACTTTGCCATAAAGTTTATAGCCTCTGGGGTTACCTTCTCCGCCGCCATCACCAGGTCCCCCTCGTTCTCCCTGTCCGGATCATCCACCACTATGACCAT
The DNA here is from genome assembly GCA_009903855.1 of Thermocrinis sp. Classification (GTDB taxonomy): domain Bacteria; phylum Aquificota; class Aquificia; order Aquificales; family Aquificaceae; genus Thermocrinis. The sequence continues at coordinate 2,354 of WYEK01000031.1, read as the reverse complement.
CTTGCCTTCCCTTATATCCTCTAATGCATCTTCTATAGAACTGAAGATGCTATCACTCATTTTTCTCCTCCTTTTCCTTTTTGGTTAATTGCTTGATCTTCTCCCAAAGCTTATCTAATATGCTCTGCTTGTAAGCCTGTTCAAGCTCCACCTTTTGCCACTCTGGATGTTTCTTTAACTCTTCTGTGTATCCGCCCCTCAATCTCTCTATAAAGGGTCCCCCATAATGGACCCACAGGTGGTCTATGATCAAAAAGCCCACCAAAAGGTAAAGGATCCACCTCACCATAAACAATTAATATATTCCTACCGTGGCAGTTTGTTATTTGGGAATGGGTAGTAATGTGGGCGATCGGCTAAGTTATATGCTGAAGGCACTTGAGCTTTTAAAGAATTTGGGAGAGGTGCTCCGCGTCTCCACCATCTATGAGAGTAAAGCTTGGGGAGTGGTAAATCAGGAGGACTTTTTAAACTGTGTGGTCAAGTTCAAAACAGAGTTGGAGCCCGTTGAACTTCTGAGAAGGTTAAAAGAAATAGAAAAACTTGTGGGCAGGAAAGAGAGGGAAAGGTGGGGACCAAGGGAGATAGACATAGACATACTCCTTTACGAGAACTACATCCTTATGCTCAGCTTTTTGGTAGTTCCCCACCCTTACCTTACTAAAAGGGATTTTGTCTTGGTACCCCTGTTGGAACTGGAGCCCCAGCTTGAGCATCCTCTTTACAAGAGACCCCTCTCGGAATATTTAAAGTTTTTGGATGTATCCCTAAAACCTTTTGCGTGCCTTGTAGGCATACAGCAAAAAGCAAAGGATAAAGAAAAGAACCATTAGCATAACTATGGCTCCGCCGGGGGGAATGTTAAAGGTTAGGGAAACAACTACCCCAAGGAAAACGGAGAGCAGGCTGAGGATAGCGGAAAGCAAAAAGGTTTGAAAAAAGGAGCCAGCTACCAACAGGGCAGTCATAGAGGGCAAAGCTACAAAGGATGCAGATAGCAACAGACCCGCAACTTTTATAGAAAGGACTATGTTCATACCCGCCAAAAGCACAAAGAGGTAGTTTATAAGGGTAGTGTTTATACCCTTTAGCTTGGCGATCTCCTCGTTGAAGAGGACCAAAAAGAGCTGGTCGTATTTTAGCCAAAAGGCAAGGGCTGTTATCAAAAAGACAAAAAGGCTTACGTAGAGCTCTTCCTTTGAGACCGCCAAAAGGCTACCAAAAAGGTAAGAATATATATTGGCACTCAGGTTTTCCTTCATGGCAGACACTATCACCGCCAAGGCTGTACCTAAGGAAAAGAACAAAGACAGAATAGTGTCTGAGGGAAGCCTCTTGCTGTCCATCAAAAACTGAAGTAGCACGGAGATGAGGGCTACATAAAAGAGTGTAAATAAGGTGGGCTCAAGTCCCAGCAAAAAGGCTATGGCGATACCACCAAAGGCGGAGTGGGAAATGCCCGCACCGAGCATGGAGAGCCTTCTCATCAGCAGATAGACACCCACCATGGAGCAGGAGAGGGCTATCAAGAGCCCCGCCAAGACACCTTCATAAACAAAGCCAAGGGTGTTAATGAAGTCCATAGAGTTCCCTTATGATCTGTCCAAAATCCTTTGGATAGACCACACTACATTCGGGCATGCCAAGGCACAGCATCCGGCTGGCGTTTCTCATAACAAAGCCAAGGTCGTGGGAGACTACCACCACCGTCCTGTCCTTGGAAATTTCCTTCAGCACATGCTCTATATGTTCCTGGGCGTGTATATCCAAGCCTGTCATGGGTTCATCCAATATAAGCAAAGATGGGTTTTTTGTCAGCGCCAAAGCCAAGAGAACCTTCTGCTGTTCTCCACCGGAGAGCTTCACAAACTGCTTTTTTAGGAGGTTTTCCAGGTGCAAAAAGGCTATGATCCATCCCACTTTTTCCTTTTTGGCCACCTTTCTCAAAAGCTCCTCCACAGTGCCCGTCCAGAACCTCTCCACGCTGAACCTCTGTGGCACATAGCCTATCTTTTCCCACTCATTGAACTGACTTAGCTCCTTTCCAAAGAGGAATATCTTTCCTGCCTTCGGGCGTAAAAAACCCAGCAAAAGCTTTAAAAGTGTACTCTTCCCTGCACCGTTGGGACCTACCACGCAGAAAAACTCTCCCTCATAGACGGAAAAACTCAAGTTTTCTATAAGAGGCTCCTCAGGACTGTATCTAAAGGTCAAGGATTCTACCTTTATTACCTCCTGCAATCCAGTCCCTCCACAAAGGCGGAGAGGTTTCTCTCCATTATGGAAAAGTAATCATCCCCATTCTTGGTGGGATAAAGGGATGTGTTTATGGTGTATACTTTGGCACCCGTTTC
>WYEK01000134.1 GCA_009903855.1 Thermocrinis sp. | reverse complement strand
CATCAAACTTTTAACAGGAGGTGAGGGCTATGAAGAAGCTTACCCTTTTAGGGCTTGGCTCTATCTTTCTGCTTGCAGGCAGTTCAAAGGCTGGGCCTTTAATTGATTTTGAAGCGTCAATTGGTGCGATTCAACAAAAACCAAGGGGTTATGTGTCTTATAAGCCAATTCAGGATGTTGACAAAATTGATGTTAAAAACGATGCTCATCTTGGGGACAAAACAAAGCCATGGGTAAAACTTAAGCTGGAACATTCAGTTCCCGTAGTACCTAACATTAAATTGGCCTACATGCCAATGAAATTTGACGGAAGCGGAGTATTAACAAGAGATATAAACTGGGGTGGGCGTACGTATAAAGCAAATGCAGATTTCAACTTATCGGTAAAGCTTGACAGAGTTGATACCACTTTATACTACAACCTACCATTTGTAAAGACCGCCACAGCCGGAAAATTGGACGTAGAGCTTGGATTGAACGTAAGAACAGTTATGTTTGATGGGAAATTAAACGGTACAGAAAAAAATACAAATCTAAGCATTTCAGAGAGTAAATCTATAACATTGCCCATACCAATGGGTCATCTTGCAGTGGAGGTAAGACCTATCAATCAGGTGTCATTGGTGGGAGAGCTTAATTACATTAGCTACAGCAAAAATACCTATTACGACTATGCAGTGGGTTTAAGATTAAACTCACATGGATTTGTGCAGACTACATTAAAGCCCTTTGTGGAAGTGGGCTATAGACATGAAAAACTGAAATTAGATGAAGAAAGTGTAAAAGCGGACTTGAAAGTAAAAGGTTTATACGCATTGGTGGGAGTGAGATTTTAGATTAAACAGTAGGCGGGTTATATAAGTCAATTTTTAGCTCTTAGCCTGCCTGCTGTTTTTTCAATTCTTTATTCTTTATAATTAGAACATGGCTGGTGTTTGGGAAGAAGCTTTAGTGGAAGAAGCTATCTATTTAATAGCCCACCTTGCCCAATCAGAACAGCATCTTATGGAGATAGAGGGGGAGACAAAGTTGGAGGACCTAATGCCCATAATAGACGAACTGAGGAACAAAAGGAAGATGGTGGGGGATGTGTTATTTTCAGTTCTGAGGATAGAAGGAGAAAAGGAAAAGGAAGAATTCCGCACAAAGCTTGAGAGCCTTTGGTGTTCCCTAAAGCATCTTGCCATGGCGTTGGTGCATTGTGATGAGACGGTGGAAAAGCTTATAAGGAGGCTTGAGTGCCACCTGCAAAGCGGAGATATGGAAAAGGCAAAGGAGTTGTCCGAAAAGGTAAAGGAGCTGTACGAGGATAGACAATCCATCAGAAATTTTATAAAGATGCTTTTGTTTGATATTTCCAAAAAATTGAGCTCCGCACCGCAGGTTAGGTGCAGAGAGGACCTATGTACCTTGGAGTAAAACATGCCCTACAAAGACCTAAGGGAATTTTTAAGAAGTATTGAGAAGGAAGGAGAACTGGCAAGGATCAGGGAGGAAGTTTCTCCCATCCTTGAGATCACCGAGATCACAGACCGAGTTTCCAAAATGCCCAAGGGCGGAAAGGCTCTGCTCTTTGAAAAGGTAAAGGGCTATTCCATCCCAGTTTTAACCAACATGCTGGGCTCTGAAAAAAGAGTAAAGTTAGCCCTTGGGTATGAGAACCTTGAGGACATAGGCTGGAAGCTATACAAGCTTTTGAGACCGGAGATTCCACACACCTTTTTGGATAAGCTAAAGAAATTGCCAGAGCTAAAAAAGCTAAACGATGCTCTCCCGAAGGTGGTAAAGGACGGTCCTATCCGGGAGGTAATAAAAAGGGAAAAGATAGATGTCCTTGAGTTTCCCATCTTGCAATGCTGGCCCGAAGACGGCGGAAGGTACATAACCTTTGGGCAGGTGATTACCAAGGACCCAGAGGGTGGAATAAGAAACGTGGGGCTTTATAGGGTTCAGGTACTCTCTCCCACCGAGCTTGCCTTGCATTGGCAGATCCACAAGGACGGAAACCATCATTACTGGAAGGCAAAGAGGCTAAAAAAGAAGTTGGATGTGGCCATAGCCATCGGTGGAGACCCGGTGCTCTCTTATGTAGCTTCTGCGCCACTTCCGCCGGAGGTGGATGAATACCTATTTGCGGGTCTAATAAGGGAAGAGGGCGTGGAGCTCATAAAGGGCATAACGGTGGATTTGGAGTATCCAGCCCACGCGGAGGTCGTTATAGAAGGCTACGTGGACCCAGAGGAGCCATTGGTGGATGAGGGACCTTTTGGAGACCACACGGGCTTTTACACTCCGGTGGATAAATACCCCAAGATACACATCACCGCTATACTCCATCGGAGGGACCCCATATACATGGCTACCATAGTGGGAAAGCCACCTCAAGAGGACAAATACATCGGCTGGGCAACGGAGAGGATATTTTTGCCCCTCATAAAGTTCAACCTGCCAGAGGTGGTGGACTATCACCTGCCAGCGGAAGGATGTTTTCACAACTTCTGCTTTGTGTCCATAAAGAAAAGGTATCCGGGGCATGCCTTTAAGGTAGCCTACGCCTTGCTCGGGCTTGGTCTCATGTCTCTAACAAAGCATGTGGTGGTCTTTGATGAGGATATAAACGTCCATGACTTTGGAGAGGTGCTTTGGGCTTGGGGCAACAATGTGGACCCATCAAGGGATGTGCTAATTCTGAAGGGTCCCATAGATGTTTTGGACCACAGCACCAACGAGGTGGGCTTTGGTGGAAAGATGATAATAGACGCAACAACTAAGTGGAAGCAGGAGGGCTACACGAGGCAGTGGCCCAAGGTTATTGAGATGTCGGAGGAAGTGAAAAAACGCATAGATGCCATTTGGGATAAACTGAACCTCTGAGTTAAATTAATCCCTATGTGCGGTATTTTTGGAATTTTTGGAGTGGAGAACGCCGAAAAGTACGCCTTTTTTGGTATATACGCCCTCCAACACAGGGGGCAGGAAAGCGTAGGCATTGCGGTTTCTGACTTTGAAAACATAAAGGTGGTAAAAAAGGAAGGATTGGTGCTATCTGCCATAAAGAAGGAAGACTTAGAACAGGCTAAGGGCTACCTTGCCATAGCCCACGTTAGGTATGCAACCGCAGGCAGGTCTGGAGCCTTCAACGCCCAACCTTTTTTAAAAAAAACACCCATAGGTGAAGTGGCGGTAGCCCACAACGGCAACCTGATAAATTTCAAAGAGCTAAAGGACGAGCTTTTGCGAGAGGGAGCGGGTTTTGAGTACGATTCCGACACAGAGCTTTTCCTTTCCCTCCTTGGCAAGGGGACATACACACCCGAGGGCTTAAAGCTACATCCCGAGGATGAACAGCTTTTACCATACTTTTTTTATGTTTTAAAAAGGGTCCAGGGTGCCTACAGCGTGCTTTTTCTCTTAAAGGATCGGCTTATAGCCATAAGGGACCCATACGGCTTTAGACCTTTGCTTATGGGAAGGTTAAAGGATGCCATACTCTTTGCCTCTGAGAGCTGTGCCTTTGATATTCTCTCTGGAGAGTTTTGGAGGGAGGTAAAGCCGGGGGAGGTGGTGGTAGTAAGCAAAAGCGGTATAAGGAGCTACTTTCCCTTTAGTTCCTCAAAGAGGGCTATGTGCATCTTTGAGTTTGTTTATTTTTCAAAGCCAGAAAGCTACATATTCAACGAATGGGTTTATAACGTAAGAAAGAAAATGGGCGAGGTGTTGGCACAGGAGGATGAACTGATTGCGGACGTGGTGGTGCCTGTACCAGACTCGGGCGTAGTGCCAGCCCTGGGCTACTCTCAGAGAAAGGGTATTCCCTTGGAGCTTGGGCTTATCAGAAACCACTACGTGGGAAGGAGCTTTATTGAACCCACCCAAGAGCTGAGGGACATAAAAGTGCTCATGAAGTTAAACCCAAACCCGGCGGTCCTAAAAGGAAAAAGGGTGGTGGTAATAGATGACTCCCTCGTCAGAGGAACCACCTCCAAAAAGATCGTGGGCATGTTAAGAAAGGCAGGGGCAAAGGAGGTGCATATGCGTATAGCGTCTCCTCCGGTTATCGGTCCCTGTTATTACGGCATAGACACACCCACAAGGGAAGAACTCATAGCTACAAAGTTCAGCGTCCAAGAGATCGCAGAATTTATAGGTGCAGACTCCCTTAAGTATCTTTCTTTGGATGGACTAAAAAGCTGTGTGGAAGACCCAGAGGACTTTTGCACCGCCTGTTTTAGTGGGCAGTATCCTTTGGAGGTAAAAGAGGAGGTTCAGAGGATAAGGTAGATACCGCGTCTTTTATGACCCTAATGGTCTCAAGGGCTTTTCTCAGGTCCTTTAAGGGAAGCATGTTTGGTCCGTCCGAAAGGGCTCTGTCTGGGTCCGGATGCACCTCCATAAAAATACCATCGCATCCCACCGCCACCGCCGCCCTTATCAGAGGCAAAACAAACTCCCTCTGACCCGAAGACCTATCGCCAGCACCACCCGGCAGTTGCACGCTGTGGGTGGCATCAAAGATCACCTTGGTGAATTGGGACATGATCACCAAACTCCTGAAATCCACCACCAAGTTGTTGTATCCAAAGGATACGCCACGCTCTGTGATGTAATAATCCACCGCACCACCCACCTTTAATTTCTCCACCACATTCTTTGCATCCCAAGGTGCCATAAACTGTCCCTTTTTCACATTCACAGGCTTTCCACTCTTAGCACAAGCCAAAACCAAATCCGTCTGCCTACTCAAAAAGGCAGGAACCTGCAACATATCCACCACTTGGACAGTAGGCTCCACCTGCCAAGTTTCGTGCACATCGGTGGTAGTCTTTAACCCAAACTCTTTTTTTACCTTCTCAAGGACCTTAAGCCCCTCCTCCAAACCGGGACCTCTGAAGGACCTTATGGAAGACCTGTTAGCTTTATCAAAGGAAGATTTGAAGTAAAAATCAAACTCAGGAAACTCCAAGGAGAGCCTGCTGAGTTCTTCTGCCACCCTGAAAACTACATCCTCGTTTTCTATAACACAGGGACCGGCAATTATTAGCATGAAGGAAAATTATAAGCCCCCGCGGACGCGGGGAGTGGAGCTTATTGAATTTCTATTTTCACCTCTTTAGAGGTCTTTTCCTTGGGAAGCCTTATTTCCAGAATGCCGTCTTTGAACTCCGCCTTAACACCCTCAAGCTTGACCTCCGCCGGCAGTGCCACCACCCTCTCAAACTTTCCATAGACTCTTTCTACACGGTGGTAAGTTTCCGTCTTTTCTTCCTTTTCTTCCTTCTTTTCTCCTTTGATGATCAGGCTGTTGTCCCTTACCAGCACTTCCACATCTTCCTTTTTCACACCGGGCAGTTCTGCCTTTACCACCACCTCACTGTCCGTTTCGTACACATCCAACGCGGGGGCAAAAACCCTCTCCGCAGGCTCTTCCTTGGCAAAGAACTCTTCCATGAGCCTGTCAAAATCCCTCCTTATCCTTTCAAGCTCCTCAAAAGGACGCCACACTAAAAGTCCTCTCCTCATGGCTATCACCTCCTTTATAGGTTTTCTATGAGAAAAATTTAGTATGTTTTTATCAAACGTCAAGGGGTAAAAACCTTCCAGCGCCCATGCCAAAAGTTGATCTCCTTGCCAAAAACTGGTTTATAATAAAAACAAGGTTTTTGAGGGTTCCACTTGGGACCCTTGTCAACTTGGCAACTGAATAGGGTGTAGTCTTCCTAAGTGAGATAATCCTCTGCCTTTACAACTCCACCGTATTTTTCTCTGTATTCTTCCAACTCCTTTAGCTTTTGGACAATGAGTTCTCCCATGGACATTTTCTTGGTTATGGCTTCTATGCGTAGGGCTTGATGCACATCGGAAGGTAGCGAAATTGTAGTCCTTACCATTTTCTTCTTCTTGCGTGCCATAGGTTTTAATTATATGCATAGTGTCATCATGATGCAATAATGCAACGATGTAATGATGCTCAGTGGCGGAAAGTATTGGGAGACAATAGTTTAAATTTAACAACAACAGACTCAACTTTGCATGATCTCGGATTTCGGAAAATTAACTTCATTTGAAAGGGGCGCCCTATTGACAAAATGATTGATACGTCTTATTTTAGTTAATGTGGTGGTTTGGGGTTCCTAATGTACCGTGTGGAGTTGAAAGTCATCATATTTAATTATAAAAGGTAAGGAGTGTTCCATGTTCCTAATGTACCGTGTGGAGTTGAAAGATGCTGGTAGCATATGGATAAATATATGCCTTATTTGTTCCTAATGTACCGTGTGGAGTTGAAAGATCGCACGGAACCTGTTGAAGTCTCCTTTTTGGTGCATGTTCCTAATGTACCGTGTGGAGTTGAAAGATCATTAGCACATACGCAATGTCTGAGGGTGCTAATCTTCAGAAAGGTTCCTAATGTACCGTGTGGAGTTGAAAGTTGATAAAATAGTGTCCCACGTTTATTGAAGTCTTTATGTTCCTAATGTACCGTGTGGAGTTGAAAGCTGACCGACCCCCTGACCGACCCCCTCCCTAAAATACAGTTCCTAATGTACCGTGTGGAGTTGAAAGCTTTCAAGCGCTTCCTGAACTGCTTTTGCTTGCGCTTGTTCCTAATGTACCGTGTGGAGTTGAAAGTTTTTTACCTTGAATGTCAGTAATAAGCATATCTCGTAGTTCCTAATGTACCGTGTGGAGTTGAAAGTCAAGCTTAGCCGTATAAAGGCTTTTGCACTCTTGCTGTGTTCCTAATGTACCGTGTGGAGTTGAAAGTCTTTTTGTTCGTAGAAAGCTATTAGCCTGTCTAATTGGTTCCTAATGTACCGTGTGGAGTTGAAAGACCTCTTCATTTTTCTTTGCACTCCTGTAGCCCGAATTGTTCCTAATGTACCGTGTGGAGTTGAAAGGTAGGGGAGGAACTGCCATTTTAGTTTTTGTTTTTTGGTTCCTAATGTACCGTGTGGAGTTGAAAGGAACCCGGAACTCCGAAAACTAAAGTAATCATCTTAGGTTCCTAATGTACCGTGTGGAGTTGAAAGAAGCCAAGAAAGGGCAGGATCCTGTGCGATTACATGTTCCTAATGTACCGTGTGGAGTTGAAAGCAGGATATAGGAGAATAACAGCAGAGCAGTTAGAAGGTTCCTAATGTACCGTGTGGAGTTGAAAGGAAGGGTTCTGCTTGTGAGTAGGGCA
>WYEK01000034.1 GCA_009903855.1 Thermocrinis sp. | reverse complement strand
AGCCTCAAAGAGTGGGCGGACACATCGGTGGAGTGGTATTTATGAAAGACAAACCTCTTGTAAAATTCCAAGACCGTCATCTCCGGATGGACAAAGGACGGAGACTTTAGAACCTCCTCCATCTCCTCCGGTGTGAATTCTTCTTTGACCTTGCCGTCGGCGATCAGGTTGAAAATCAGCTTGTCATAGACCCTATCAAAGTCATCGTCGGTGAAAACGTTTATATGCCCACAGTCTTTGCAGTACCAGACGGGTATTCTATGACCCCACCATATCTGCCTTGAGATACACCAGTCCCTGAGGTTTTCCATCCACTGAAGGTATATCTTCTTCCAGTTTTCGGGCACAAAGGCTACCCTTTTTTCCTCCTCCCAAACTTCCCTTTCCCTCTCCCACTTTACCCTTAAAGACTTTTGAACAGGCTCCAACTGAACCTCTCCCTTTTCTAAGAGCCTTTGCCCCTTGTCTTCCAAAAGTTTTAATCCCTCTTGGTCTGCCACAAGCATAAACTCCCCGGAGAGGTTCTCCTCCGAGTATTCCCTGATCAGGGTTATCGTTCCTTTTACCGTCAGGAGCATGTGGGCATTTTTATGCTCCTTTGCCTTCTCCTTTGCCACCTCCAAGAGCTCCTCCCTTCCCTCTGGGATGTATATGAAGGACAGTTCGCCTTCTTTCTTGCCCACCAAAAATTCTATGCCTTCTTTGATAACAACCACCAGCTTAGTCTTTGAGCCTTCCGCAACTTTTATAACCACCTCCAAGCCTTGAACATACAGAATTTGAAGGTTTAGCTCCTTTCCTTGCCTTTGGGTGTAGCCAAGCACCGCCTTTATGGCGGGCTCTTTTATCCTTGGGTCGGAGACCTTTAGGAACCACTGGGTGGACACCATGGGCTCAAGGACCGTTTTACACCGGTAGCATTTCCCCACCGCGTGCCTGTGGCTCTCCACCTTTTCAAGGAGTCCCAACTCCTCCAACTTTTGCACTATCCTCTGCCTTGCGGTGTATCTATCCAAACCCGCGAACTCTCCACCATTTTCGTTAATCCGTGCAAATTGGTCCATTATTTGAACCATGGGAAGGTTGTGGCTCTTTCCTATCTCAAAGTCCAAAGGGTCGTGGGCGGGCGTGATCTTTACCGCACCCGTTCCAAAATCGGGCTTTACCCTCTCGTCCGCTATTATGGGTATTCTTCTGCCTACCAAGGGCAGTATGGCGTACTTTCCAACTAAGCGCTTGTATCTTTCGTCCTCGGGATGGACTGCTACCGCAGTGTCCCCCAGCATGGTCTCGGGTCTTGTGGTGGCAACGGTTATATAACCGCTTCCATCCTCCAAAGGATACTTTATGTAGTAAAGCTTTCCTTCTTCTTCTTCGTGCTCCACCTCAAGGTCCGAGAGGGCGGTCAGGTCCTTAGGACACCAGTTGACTATGTACTCACCCCTGTATATGAGACCCTCTTCGTAGAGCCTTCTGAAGGCGTACCTGACGAGCCTTGAAAAGCCCTCATCCAAGGTGAACCTTTCCCTCTGCCAATCTACGCTGGCACCAAGCTTTATAAGTTGCTCCCTTATGCTGTTTCTGGAGATGGGCACCCACTCCCAAACCCTCTTTAAAAACTCCTCCCTTCCCATCTCAAGGCGGTTTTTACCCTCCTCTTGGATCTTTTTATCCACCACATACTGGGTGGCTATGCCCGCATGGTCAAAGCCCGGCACCCAAACCACATCCTTTCCCAACATCCTCTGCCATCTGCACACAATATCCTGAAGGGTTATGTTGAGGGCATGTCCCATATGCAAAGAGCCCGTCACGTTGGGCGGAGGAATCACCACCGAGAACTTATTCTTTGGCTTTTCTATGTGATAGAGCTTTTGGGAGTACCATCTTTGGGCGTGCTTTTTTTCAATCTCTTTATGATTGTATTCTTTTATGTCCTTCATAAAGAGAAAATTATAAGCTAATCTAACACCTCCACCACACCCCTGTCTATGACCTTGCCCCTGAGCAGTTTTCCACCGGAGGTTTTTATTCGGACCACCTTCCCCACATATCCCACATCCAATGAAGTTCCCTGTCCCTCAATTTGTATATTTCCACTACGAAAGATCACTTTTACTATGTCCCCCCTATTTACCGCCGGCGAGGGTTTCATAACAGACCTTCTGAGTATTGAACCCTTTGGAATGTCTGTGCTCGCCCTGTAGTCCTTTAGCTCCTTTGGGTCTATGAGAAGGTCCTTGGGAATGCTCTTGAGCCATCTCTCTTCCACATCAAAGAGCTCTGCAGAGAGCAGTTCTCCCTTTTTTATGTCCTTCTTTGCCCTTAGGAGCTTTGCCCTCCAGAGGGCATCTATCACTGCAGTGTATCTGTTTCCTTCAAACTGAAGGTAGGCAAAGGCTCGTACCTTTCCGTATTCCATATCAAGCTCCACCTTTGGCACTCCCTCTCCCTTTCCATCCCAGTTGAGGAGAATAAACTTATTAACCCTGACATCCTCGCCAAATTTTTCCTTTACCTGCCTTTCAACAAAAGCGCTTAGCTCCTCCTTGGTCCAGCAGAAGGCAAAGGAGAAGGCAAACAAAAGGTTAAGTAGCCTGAACATCCACCAGCATGAGCCTCCTTATCAAGGTGGCAGGTTCTACCTCTTTTGGACATACGTTGTTGCACTTATTACAGGATAGGCAGTGATACAGCCTTCCTTCAAGGGCTTGATGTAAGCGTTTTTTGTTTTCGCTATCCCTTGGGTCCAAAAGGAACCTGTAAAACTTGGCAAAAAAGAGGGGACCTGCGTAGGCACTTTCTAAAATCTGGGGACAGTAAGACTGACAGGCAAGGCACAAGATGCAGTCTGCGGAGCTTTCTATACTCTTGCTCAGTTGAGGGTCTATTCGGACTTCTTTTTGACTGCCCTTTATCCAGAGGGAGAGCTCTTTGAGCTTTTGAGGGATCACCTCATGATCCACCACCAAATCCCTGATCACTTTAAAGTTTTTGAGGGGTTCAATGAGTACCTCCTGTCCGCTGAGCACATAGGGAAGCACCTGCTCTTTGCAGGCAAGCTTTGGAAAGTGGTTTATGTATATAGCACACGTCCCACATATTCCCGCCCTGCAAAAGTGCCTAAAACTCAGAGTCTCATCTTGGTCTTCCTTAATCTTTTGCAGGGCAGAGAGGAACGTCATTCCCTCCTCGTAGGGCACTTCAAAGGACTGATACCAAACTCTGCCGTCCTGCTCCCTTCTGATTTTCAACCTCAACTGCATAATCTAAATAAAATATGCCAAACATAGTGACTTGTCAGATTTTGGCGAAGTGTTATATTTATATATATCCCTAAGGGGGCGAACGGTTTCGACGGGGTTCGCAGGCTTAGGGAAGCAGGCAGGGTGGCAACCTTAACAGCCACTCAAAACACTTCCCGAGCGCGAACTCGCTCTCGCTGCCTAATATCCGCAGCGGCCCACTGATGGCTTGGCGGGTGGGCTGTCAGATGGGTTCATAGACACCCGCTAGGAGGGAAGGATTGGCGTGGTCCTCCCTCCGAAAGGGCACACGCCTCGCCATCCCTTTGCTTGCCAGTGGGCGGGGGATGGTTAAAGGAAAGCACTGGCTAAGCCTGTAGAAGCCCTAACAGCCGGGCGAACCTCGGACGAGGGTTCGATTCCCTCCGCCTCCACCATTAAAATATTCTCATGGAAATAAAAGCCTTTCGGTGGGAGTCTGGCAAGCTTTTGCTCCTTGACCAAAGAAAGCTTCCAGAAGTAGAAGAGTGGGTAGTTTTGGAGGACCACCTTCAGACCGCACAAGCTATAAAGGATATGATGGTGAGGGGGGCACCTGCCATCGGTTGTGTGGCTGCTTATGGGTTTTTGATGGGAGTTAGGAAGGGAGAAGACCCAAAGGTAGTCTATGAGACGCTAAAAAACACAAGACCCACCGCTTACAATCTCTTTTATGCCCTAAATAGGATGATGGAAGCCTACGAGAGAGGAGAGGACCTGGAGGCAACCGCCAGGGCTATTGAAGAAGAGGACTACTTAGCCAACAAAAAGATGGCACAGATAGGAAACGAACTCATTCCAAAGAATGCCAGAATTCTTACCCACTGCAACACGGGAGCCTTGGCAACCGCCGGATATGGCACCGCCCTTGGAGTCATAAGAGAAGCCCACTATTCCAACAAATCCATCTTTGTCTGGGTAGACGAAACAAGACCTTACCTTCAGGGCTCAAGACTCACCGCGTGGGAACTCAGCAAAGAAAACATTCCTCACAAGATAATCACCGACTCCACCGCAGGCTTTTTGATGAAGAAGGGGCTTGTGGATTGCGTGATCGTAGGTGCGGACAGGATCACAAAAAGGGGAGACGTGGCAAACAAAATAGGCACGTATGCCCTCTCCGTCTTGGCAAAGGTCCATGGCATACCCTTCTATGTGGTAGCACCCAGCTCCACCATAGACCCAAACATAGAGAGGGGAGAGGATATACCCATAGAGGAACGCTCCGAGGAGGAGGTTAAAGCCTTCAAAAACTGCCAGTTTGCGCCCAAAGAATCTCCTGCCCTCCACTTAGCCTTTGATATAACTCCCGCGGAGAACATCACTGCTATAATTACAGAAAAGGGAATCTGGAAACCATCATGAACATTTGAGGCTGTTCTAAAAATCTACCATAGCCCTTAAGCGTAGCTATAGTGCAGGATACCAAACAAAAATAACAAAAATAAATAAATAAGTTGCAAGCACCCAGAAGTTCCAAAGAATAGCACAAGCAAAAGATGCTTTTCTTGCTAAGTCCTCCCTCTAAAGCATTATTTTTAGAACAGCTTCACAACCCCATTGACACACAAGGGTTTTATGGCTAAAATCTAATTTTGATGTTTATTAGCCTACAGTTTAAGCTTGAACTAAAAAAGGAAGACAAAGAAAAACTCATAAAGCTTATGCGTAAGCAATCTTCTGCCATTCGTGTAGCATACAACATGCTAAAAGAGTTGGAAAAAGAGAAAACAAAAAATCCACATGCTCAAATATACCAAAGACTAAGACAGTTATTCCCTGACCTACCTACCAGATACATTGATTCAGCCATATACAAAGCTAAGCAATATCCCACAGATAAACCAGTGGTATTTGGAGGCAAAAGACTTTTTGAAAAGCTTTGTAAAAATCACCTTATAGGAAAGACGAGAGAAAGACTTAAAAAGCAGTGGAGAGAATTAAGACAAGGAACACTTATAAGCATTGGTTCAAAAGCAGACAAAGGAAATAGATTAACAAGATTTGAAGATAAAGAAGGACGGTTGCATCTAAGAATTACCACAGGAAATAGAGAGTTTATTTACGCCAAAGTTTTAAGAGAACCAAGTAACAGTAAAGATAAGTGGCTCACCTTTATGGCTATGCTTTTAGAAAGCTGGCAAACGAAAAACTACTTTCCTTACACGGTGGAGTTAAAACTGAGAGATGGAGAAATTTATGGAAGTGTATCCTTTGAAATCCCAACGCCTGAAGTGAAATACACCAAAGAAAGTGGAGTAATAGCTATAGACACAAATGCATCACCAATTCATTTAGCCATAGCAGAAGTTTCAAAGACTGGAGAACTGTTAAGCTATCAAGCTATTAGCTTGCATCATCTTTTAGGACTTTCTAAAAATGCCAAAGACCATCAAGAGTGGATATTAGCCAACAAGATAGTGGATTTGGCAATTCAGAAAGGTAAAGCTATAGCAATAGAGAACCTAAAGAAACTCAAAAAAGGAATGCGTGGAGATGGGAAAGCTGAGTTAAGAAAAATACTTCACCACTGGAATGCCAAAAAGCTCCTGCAAAAGTTAAAGAGAGTAGCAATGTTAAAGGGAGTGGGAGTAATAGAGGTAAATCCCGCCTACACCTCAGTTATAGGCATGCTAAAGTATGCGCCACAGTTAAACATAGACAAAGACATAGCTGGTGCTTATGTGATAGGGAGGAGGGCACTGGGCTTTAAAGAGGACGTGCCTGAAAATTACGAAAGACTACTAAAGGACAAGGCATATTTGGAGTTTGCACTGAAAAGGTATGAAGAGAGAGAAAAGGACCTTAGAGAACTTATAGAGAAGGAAAGCAACGAATACAAGAGAAACGCACTAAGAAGCGAACTAAAGAGTGTAGAAAATGGAAAGAACATTTTAGTTAATCTCATACAAAGCCTTCAGAGCGAGTCAAGCTCCTGTGAGGGAGCCTATGGAAGGAATCCCAAGCAGGGGAGAGGCAACTTTGCCTCTTCTGTAGCTTGGCAAGTTCTGAAGGTAGCCCTCCTCTTCCCTATTCTTGGAAAGGTCTTACCAAGAGACCTTTCTCCTCTGAAGCCATTGTTGGTGGAAGGGGTGTGGGATAGGGTGAGGTATTCTAAAGGGTTAGTTCCCTTAGAGGCTGGGGGGACGTCCCGATGAGGGATTTTTTAAAACAGCCTCTGAACATTTTGGAGTATCAAAAAGGGCTAAAGTTAGAAAAGATCAAGCCCTTTAACCTGATATACTCTGAGGAAGATTACCTGCTCTCAGTTTTTGTGGAAAAGCTTTCCGAATTGGCACCCTTGAGGGTCCTTTGGGGGTCTGAGCTGGACCTTCAGGGCTTTCTCAGTCTTCTGGGCGAAAGCGGTCTCTTCACCAAAAGCCAAAGGGAGCTGATATTGGTAAAGGAGGGAGAACAGCTCTTAAAAAAGCTGAAGGACCCAAAGCTAATCAGGAGCTTAGCCAACCGGATGAAAACAAAGGCGGTTTTTATAGTCCTAAAGGACAAGCTGGATAAATCCGCCCTTCAGAAGGAACCCTACAAAACCCTGTTGGAGCTGGGAGATTTCTTGGAGGCAAAAAAGTTAGACAAGAGAAAGGTGAGGGAGATGGTAAAAAACAAAGTGGAAAAGGCTGGGAAGAAGATAGAAGAAAAAGCCCTCGATTATCTCCTTGAAATAGCAGGCGACGACCTTCTGTTTTTAAGGGGAGAGGTGGAAAAGCTGATCCTGTACGCAGAAAGGGAGATCACCCTTGAAGATGTTAAAAAGGTATGCATCACCCAAAAGGAGAGCGACCTGTTTGACTTTTTGGATGCCTTTTTTAGCAAAGATTTAGAAAAGTCCCTTTTGAGCCTTTCTTCCCTCTTCAGAGTGGGCATCCATCCTCTTGTCATCCTTGCAACCTTAGTCAATTACACCCTAAGGCTTTTGACAGTTAAAAAGAGCCAAGGAAAAACAGAGGATATACTGAGC
>WYEK01000136.1 GCA_009903855.1 Thermocrinis sp. | reverse complement strand
TTTCCCTTTACGGAGCCTTCTGCGGAGGTGGATATAGGCTGTTTGGTTTGTGGGGGTGAGGGTTGTAGGGTCTGCAAGGGCACCGGTTGGCTGGAGGTTATGGGTTGTGGTATGGTTCATCAAAAGGTCCTTGAAAACTGCCATATAGACACCGAGCTATATCAGGGTTTCGCCTTTGGGATGGGGGTAGAAAGGCTATGCATGCTATACTTTGGCATAGATAACATAAAGCTCTTCTATGAGAACGACCTTAGGTTTTTGAGGCAGTTTCGGTGGAGCTGAGCCTTAGCTTAGAAGAGGTAAAAAGTCTTTCAAAAGAGTTTGATGTGATCCCTCTTTTTGTGGAGGTTTTGGCGGACACGGACACACCCTTAAGCCTGTTTTTAAAGTTAAAGGATTGGGGCAAATACAGGGCACTTCTTGAGAGCGCGGAGGGTGGCATAAAGTGGGGAAGGTTCTCTTTTGTGGCACTGGGGTCGGGTTTATCCTTTAGTTTCAAAGATCAAGAGGGTGATCCCTTTGAAGCACCAAAGAAATTTTTAGAGGGTCTGAGGGCATACAGGGACCCAAGACTGCCAAGGTTTTGGGGAGGTTTGGTAGGATATGTTGCCTACGATGTGGTCAGGTTCTTTGAGCCCGTGCCAATAGGTAAAAAGGATGTAATAAACCTCCCGGACATGTTCTTTTTCCTAACGGAGCTGGTGCTCATCCACGACAATCTGAGCGGAAAGGTCAAAGTGGTGGTTCCCATCTTTCCAAAGGAGGGTGCAGAAAAGGAATACCAAAGGGCAAAGGAAGCTTTGCAGAAGGCTTTAGAAAGGGTCTATGAGGGCTGTGTGTATCCTAAAAATTACCAGGACAAAGAACCAGAGCTTTCCCTTTGGAGGTCTAACTTCACCAAAGAGGGTTTTGAAGAGGCGGTTTTGAAGGCTAAGGAGTACATAGCCCAAGGGGATGTTATTCAGGTGGTGCTTTCCCAGAGGTTCAGCAGGGCTTTTAAAGGGAACGCAGAGGACATATACAGGGTGCTTAGGTTTTTAAACCCTTCTCCTTATATGTTCTATTTGGATTTTGGGAGTTTTCAGGTGGTGGGTTCCTCTCCGGAAGTTTTGGTGCGACTGGAAGAAGGAAAGGTTTTAACAAGGCCCATCGCAGGAACAAGGAGGAGGGGTAATACAGAAGAGGAAGACAAAGCATTGGAACGGGAGCTTTTGGCAGATGAAAAAGAAAGGGCGGAACACCTGATGCTTGTGGACCTGGGCAGGAACGACCTGGGAAGGGTTTGTAAGCCCGGCACGGTCAAGGTAGCAGACTTTATGAGGGTGGAGAGGTATTCTCACGTGATGCACTTGGTTAGCGATGTGGAGGGAGAGGTTATGGAGGGACTGTCTGCCTTTGATGTTTTGAAGGCGTGCTTTCCGGCGGGAACAGTCTCCGGCGCTCCCAAAGTGAGGGCTATGCAGATCATAGAGGAGTTGGAGCCAGAAAGAAGGGGCATTTACGCAGGCAGTGTGGGTTATGTATCCTTTGACGGAAATATGGACATGGCAATCGCTATAAGGACTGCGGTGTGCAGAGGAGGGGAGGTCTTTGTTCAGGCGGGGGCGGGCATAGTGGCAGACTCAGACCCAGAGAAAGAGTGGTGGGAAACGGTAAACAAGGCTAAAGCCCTTATGAAGGCGGTGGATATGGTGGGATTGTGAATTTTTCCTCAGATATAATATAGGGCAGGGGGGTTTTGTCAATGAGGCTGTTAATCCTTTTACTGCTGTTTACCCTGTCCTTTTCCCAGCATGTTAAAGTGCTTTATTCAAACGGTAAAGTGGAGGTGGTGGATACAAGGAAAACACCTCTTAGCGTCCTTCGGGCACGTCCAGATGTTGTATATGTGGAGCCACCCATAAAGCTCAAGCTACTTGACGACATAGCCTACTCCTCCTCCTTAGCCATAAGGGGCAGTGGGAACTACAGCTTTAGCATAAACACCCAAAGCGGGCAAAAGCTCTCCATCTTGGCGGGTGGTGCATCCGTTTCCTTCTCCGGTAGCTGTTCTGGAAGCATAGATAACCTGACCTGTACCAACGGAACTCTAAACCTTAGCGTATCTGCCTCCTCCGATTGGAGACTTATAGTCCAATCTTTTGGTAAAAACCTTCGGTTTTCTGACTTTTCTACCACCGCCTACTACATAGGCACTGGTGCGGTAAATACGGGAAGGACTGGAAGAAACGTGATAATAGGAATTATAGACACGGGCATAGACTGGTGCCACCCTGCCTTTAGAAAGTCTGACGGCTCTTCTAAGATTCTTTATTACTATGAGCCAAAAACTAACACAGAATATACAAAGACACAAATAGAGCAGTTCATAAATGAAGGAAAATGCGATGGAGATCCAGATGGACATGGTACCCACGTGGCAGGCATAGCCAGTTATATTGCCCCGGATGCAGACCTTATTGTGGTACGCACAAACCTAGAAGACACAGATATAATCCAGGGCCTGCAATATTTGAGGAACAAGAAAAATACCCTTGGCAGACCTATGGTGGTGAATATATCCCTTGGATGGCACTTCGGACCTCACGATGGAACAAGCATGGTGGAAAAGGAAATAGCTAACCTTTCGGGAAACGGTTTTGTGGTTGTTGCGTCGGCGGGCAACGAGGGAGACAAAAAGCTCCATGCAAAAGTAAGTGGCATAAGCTCCACTGTCTCCGTTAGGCTCAACTCTCCGGATCCCGAGGGCGATGTTATAGACGGCTGGTATAAAAACGGCACCCTTAGGGTTGAGTTTTGCGACAGTTCCAACAGGTGCCTCTCTGCAGAGCCGGGAACATCTGCCAGTGGCAATCTTTCTGGAGGGTGCCGTGTGAATATTGACAACACAAATACAAGCCACCCACTGAATGGAGACGGTAGGTTTGTGGTAGAGTTTAACTGCGGTGGGAATTTTACCATAAGGCTAACACCTCGTAGCGGAACACCCAACGCAGACCTATACTTAGCCAATGAAAACGGCGAATTCATGGATTGCTTTTTAGATGACGGGTTTGGTGGCTTTTTGGGAACGGTGGTGCAGCCCGCAACATCTCCCTACGTTGTAGCGGTTGGTGCCTTGACTTCAAGGTTTATCTCTGACGACCCGAGAAGTTTCATTGATTTGGGTAAAATTGCCTACTTTTCTTCCCGGGGACCCACGAGGGACGGAAGGCTAAAGCCGGAGGTGGTGGCACCCGGATACTATGTCCTTGGTCCAGAGGCGGGAACCAGTAATTACATACCACTGCCCGGGACTTCAATGGCTTCGCCAGTGGTGGCTGGTTTAGTGGCCTTGATTTTGGAAACAAACCCTAACTTGGATGTGAACGGGGTTAGAGGCATTCTATCCTCCCAAGCACTCTCGGATGGTTTCACTGGTTCCTTGCCCAACAACACATACGGATATGGAAAAGCTTTCTTGAGTTCTTTTAGCAGTGTTGGTAGTGTTGGAAGCATTTACATTGGTTCTCTTGAAAACTTTACTTGCGGATTGAGAGAGGGTAGCGGTGGTGGTTCTGGCGGTGGCTCTGGTGGAGGCGGTGGTGCCGGTGGTGGAGGAGGTAGTGGAGGAACTGGTGGCGGAGGCGGTGGAGGTGGTGGATGCAACAGTGCCAGCCCAGACCTATACACTGCCTTGTTTGCCCTTTTCTTGACTGTAATTCTTAGGAAGAGAATAAGAAGAGTGCTATAATTTAGGAAAAGGAGAAAGAACGATGAAAAAATGGGTTATCTATTCAAGCCTTTTTGGAATGGCCAGCTTTGGGCTTTTGGGGTGCGGAGGCGGTGGCAGTGGTCTTTCGAACGCAGGAGGAAGCCTGGCAGAGTTTAGCACGGTTGTGTTCTCCTCCACGGGTGCAGATGTAAACCCGGGCATAGTTCCGATCGTAAACGCACAAACACAGCAGACTTACGAGTTAAATCCATCAAAAGCCTGTGTTGGAGATGCAAACAAGAATGGAAGGTGCGACGAAGATGGTTGCCGAACCTGTGCGGATGTGACCCCCGGAACACCCTGCGACGGTGGTGATTTTAGAACGGTTTGCTGTGCACAAGTAGATAGATGCGTTGGAACGCCCACGGAATGGACTATAACCTTTAACTTTAAGTCAATACCGCTTTTTGACGCCAGCGGAAGACCCCTGCCAAGACCGACATCTCCAGTCATAATACAAAGCTACACCGCGGTTTTTAACTATTCTGCCGGTTGTCCCTCCCTCCTTCCCACATCAGATGCAAAAACCGTCTCCGCATTCGTCCCAGCACCATCTGGTGGAGAGAGCACAGCACAGGTTTCCATCACATACAGCACCCAACCCTTTGCAGTAGCTGTTGGTATATCCAATGTGTGCACGACCACAACGACGAGCTTCATACCACCACCTGGTTTTTCTGGTGTTTGCAATGTGAACGCAGTGTATAACTGGACTGTAATGGAGCAATATACTGGAAAGGTAAAAACAGTATCTGTACCCGTGAGCTTTCAGATCGTGCCTCTCAATGGCACCTGCCTGCCTTAATGTAGGCATTCAGTTAAACAAAGACCAATTTGAAACGCTCTTGAAATAAACCAGGTTGGAAACAAGGTGTAAAAGGCTAACAAAAGCCAAGGACTTTGTTTTTTGATAGGCAAAGCCAAAAAAGAGGGAAGGAAAGAAAGTAAGCAGGGAAAGAATGCCGGGGTTTAAGATAAAGTGAGGAATCACAAACATAAGAGAAACGCTTAGGTTGCTGAACCTTTTCATAAGGTATGCCCTGAAGAAGAACTCCTCCGCAAAGGCAGAAAGGGTCATGCCCAAAAGCCAAAGGGCATCAAAAAATAAAAAGGCTACCGGATAAAACAGCCAAAGAAAAACCCACCTGTCCAAAAGCCTTATCTCAAGAAAGGCAAGGGGAAAGAGTAAAAAGAAAATGGAAAGGTTTGGAATACCCAAAAACTTGTGCAGAGATACGGAGAGTAGCACAAGCAGGTAAAGGATGGGCTCAGAGTAGCTTTTTATAAAGGATTTTATCCGCTTGCCTGTCATAGACCACCTCAAATACCGCCGACCTCTCTCCGCTCCTCAGCTCCATCTTTATGTGAAAGGTGGAACTTTTTACATCTATTAAATCTTTGATATTGTAAAGGATATCAAGGGTCATGCCATCCACCATCAGCAAATCTTCGGGCTTTTTAAAGGGTTCTCTGTTTCTTCTTTCCATGATCTTGCTTGCCAAAGTTTCGTCTATTCTCTGGTCCAGGGACATCAGCACATAAAGGTTTGCGGTGTTTATGTTGACCTTTCCTTTGGAATCCACTGTGGTAAGCCCTAAAAGCCCCGGGTAAAACTTTCCGCCCAGTTCCTTTCCCAGTAGGTCTTGCCTTTCAAAGCCCATGTAATAGAGCTCCTCCTTTGCATCCAAGGGTGCCCTCTTTATGGGATAGTCGGTGTTTATGGTGCCCTTTGATTTGCCGGTCCAAACCAAAAGGTTTTCTTTGTAGGAAGGGTCAATGGCAAGGAGCCTTAGAAGCCTTTCAAAGAACTTTCCGTATGGACCCTCATCCACCGAGTTTAGGTTTAAGAACCTATCTTCATCGTATATAGTGATCCTCAGTTCGCCCCTCTCTGTTCTAAAGGTTAGCTCCTGTGCCCAGCTGTCTTGAAGGCTATCCACGGAAGGGTCATCCTTTTTTAAAAGGTCAAGGACAAAGGGCAGAGTGTAAAAAAATACATAGCTTGCCTGCACTTTAAAGGATACTTCCTCCACAACCTTTTGGGCAGACTTGGTGGCAGAGTACGCATCCAGCACATAGTAAGTAGACATCAAAAACAGCATCAGGGCAAGCAGTGGGATCATCTCAAAAGCAAGTATACTTCAAAGAGCCCCTGTCCGGTGTTATCCACCGCCCTGAGCTTTTGCACGCTTATGCCCTTCTCCTCCAAGGCATAGATCAGGTAGGGAAGCTTTTCTCCGGGCAGGTTTGTCCCCTGCACCTCGTAGCCCGCATCCGTTTGCTTAAAGGACTTGAACTCCCCCTGATATTGGGAAAAGAGCCCTCTTATCAACTGCTCCGTTGGCTCTTCCCTTTTCTTCCCTTGGTAGTTTGCCAGCAAAAACATGATTTCTTTGTGCTTTAGGTAATCTCTGTAGTAGCTATCCCTTAGTTTGTAATATCTGTCTAAGAGCAAAAAACCAAGCAATGCAGAAAGTAAAACAAAGAAGATGATCGCATCCCTCTTTTTCAGCCTCATCGCAGTTCCAACTCAAACTCCAAAGTGCCCGCGGGCGTTTTTTTAACAGACTTGGGCGAAAGCCTTCTGACCACCTCCTCCTTTCCTTCGCCCCTTACCAAAAGACTGCCCTTTGAAAATTCTAAGGAGTATATCTTTATGTCTGAAGATAGCTTAGCAGACAGTTCAGAAAGCTTTTGGGTAAGCTGGAAGGACTCTTCCTTACTTGCCTTGGAGAGTACCTGTTCCCTTACACCAACCAGTGGTGCGTTAGGAAATAGCTTTTTAAACTCAGTTTTTTCTTTTTCCCTCAAAGGTTCCACAGACCAGAGCCTTTCTGTGCCAAAGTATGCCAAGCCAAAGAGCAACAATCCACCCACCAAAGAAAAGCCCGCCCACCTAAGCTCCTGAGGAGATAGCTCCCTTTTTACAAAGTCTGGGTAAGGAGTTTTCACCACATACTTTAAGCTGGCACCAAAGGCGCTCGTGTATTCGGGTTTGCAGTATGGGTTTTCTATGAGCCTACCAAAGAGCCCCTTTAACCCTTTCAGCTTTGCACCGCCACCGCTAAGAAGGGTGGGAGTGTTAGCATCCACCCTCAGATTAGACAGGATACCCTTGAGCCCATCCTCCACCTCTTTTAACTCCAAGCCCTTTTCTATCTTTAACATCTCTGCCCTCTGTGGTTCCTCCGGGTCTATCAGAGAGTTTAAATAATCTCCACCCCTGAGTAGCACCCTGTAGCGGGAGAGAATACCACTTTCTACGCATACCAAGGTGCTCTTTCTTCTGCCAAGGTCCAGCACGCACCCATCCACCCCAAGCAAATGCAAAACCCTCGCCAAGGAGAATATCTCAAGGTCTATGTCCCAGCAATCTTCTCCCTCAAAATTCTTATAAACGCCCAAAATGGCAAGGTCCCCATGCAAAGAAACATCCCACTCCACCTGCCCAAACTTTTCGGAAACCTCCAACTGGTAATAACCCCTTAGGTCTGAGGGCTTTTGGGATAAAGCTTTTTCAACTTTTACAAAGCAAAGGTCTGAGGGCACTACACATATTTTTTTGCCGAGCTTTTGGGTGGGAGACCAGCCCCTACCCAGCAGGGACTTATTCACGCTAAAGGATTTTTTACCATCTACTCCCGTGTATATCATTCTACTTTTATAGCCCTTATTAGCTCTTCCGAGGTGGTTATGCCCTGTAGCACCTTATCCACGCCATCCTGTAGCATGTCCTTAAAACCCTTCTCCTTGGCAAACCTTTTTATGGCAGTTGCGTCTTGGGTTTTTAGTATAAACTGCTTTAGGTCTTCGTCCAGCTCAAGCACCTCAAAGATACCCGTCCTTCCCTTGTAGCCGGTGCCCATGCAGTGCTCACATCCCAAGCCCTTGTAAAAGATGTAATCTCCCTCCAAGCCAAGCTCTTCCAGTTCTTCCTTGGATGGCTTGTATGCGGTCTTACACTGGTGGCATATTTTCCTAACCAGCCTTTGGGCTATGACCCCCTCCAAGGAGGATGCGATCAAAAAGGGCTCTATTCCAAGGTCTGCAAGCCTTGCCACCGCAGAGACTGCGTCGTTGGTATGAAGGGTAGAGAGCACCAAGTGTCCAGTGAGCGCCGCATGGACTGCAATTTCAGCAGTCTCCGCATCCCTTATCTCGCCCACCATGATCACATCCGGGTCCTGCCTGAGGATAGCCCGTAGCCCGCTGGCAAAGGTGAGCCCCACCTTAGGATTAACCTGAATCTGGCTAACACCCTTCACCTGATACTCGGGTGGGTCCTCTATGGTGATGATGTTTTTCTCTGGGCTTTTTATCTGCAGGATCATGGCGTAAAGGGTGGTGCTCTTTCCAGAACCGGTGGGACCTGTAGCCAAAACTATACCGTAAGGTTTTTTGGCAAGCCTTCGGACCTTCTGCAGGTCCTCCGGAGAAAGCCCCAAGTCCTCCAAGGTTAGCATCTGATTGGAACGGTCCAAGAGCCTAAGAACAATTCTCTCTCCAAAGACGGTGGGCACCGATGAGACCCTTATATCCATCTCCCTGCCACCCACTTTTACCCTAATTTTTCCATCTTGGGGCACCCTTTTTTCCGCCACGTTCATGTTAGCAAGAATTTTTATGCGGGAAACCACCGACTCGTGCAAAGAGAGGGGTATGCTCATATAGTCGTGCAAAATTCCATCAAGGCGAAACCTGACATAGGATGCATCCTGATAGGGCTCTATGTGAATGTCAGAGGCAGAGAGGGTGGTTGCCTTTATGAGCATAGAATTCACAAAGCTAACCGCAGGACTCTTGTCCTCTTCAAGCAGGAGGTCTTTGAGAACTTCTCCCTCACTTTCCTCTCCTTCCACCACCACTTCTTCTTGGGCGAGCCTCCTTTGAAGTTCCTGTGCAAAGGTGTTTTCATCTACAAATACAACGTCTATTTCTTTTTCCAGCAAAAACCTAAGTTCTTCCAAGAGGAAAAAGTCATATCCCTCGGGAGCCAAAAGCTTTAGCCTTTTTTCATCCTCCTCAAGGGGGATAACCTTATAGTCTCTTAGTACATTTACTTTCACGGTGGTAATTATATTTCATCACAAAACTGCCTTACAATATTCACACTCATGAATTTCAACTTTTTTGGCTATATGTTCCTTCTGCTTGCCTTATGCTTTTCCTTGCCCTTGTTGATTTACTCTAACCTTATTAGCAGAGGGATAAGCTCGGTGCCGGTGCTGAGGGTGGAAAAGCCAAGGGTGGCAGACTTTAGCCCTGTGTTCAAAAGGGAAGAGAAAAAGCAACAAAAAGAAGTGTCCGTTAAACTGCTAGCTACCGCAGTAGGAAGCATAAATTTGGCACTGATTAGCGTGGATGGACAGGTTAAAACAGTTCGGGTGGGCTCTGAGGTAGGTGGCTACCGGGTTGCACATATAGACAGGAACTACATAATCCTTTCAAGGGGTGAGGAGAAAAAGGCAATAGGCTTTAGCTTTACAAATGCGGAGGCTAGGACTACAGAACCTAAAGCTATAACCCCAGGAGACACCCAAACCCTTCAGGCGGTAGTCCAAAAGAGGGAAATAGAAAGCGTTACAGCGGACCCTGGCGTTATGTTCAGGCAGATAAGGCTTGTACCCTATGTGCAGGATGGAAGAACTACGGGATTTCTCTTTGAATGGGTGGACCCTCAGAGCATATTTTCAAGGGTGGGCATAGTGCCCGGAGATGTACTCGTTAGCATAAACAACCAGCAGATAAAGAGCGGAGAGGATGCCTTTAGAATACTGCAGGTTCTGAGAAACGAGAGCAGTTTTAAAATAGGGCTTATCAGAGAAGGCAAACCAGTGGAACTTTTGGTGAGGGTGGAGTAGATGCTAAGGTTAGCCCTGTTTTTGCTTTTGTCTTTATCTGTATGTGTTTATCCGCAAACCGCACAAGAACTTCAAAAATTAGCCCAAGAGCAAAAAAGGACGGGCAGGGTCTTTTTGAACTTTCAAGATACGGACATATCCCTTGTAGCTAAGTTTATGTCTGAGCTTACAGGTAAAAATATCGTCTTGGACCCGGCGGTAAAGGGCACCATTACAGTGAGCTCCGCAAAGCCCGTCAGCGTACAAACCGCATGGGAAATGTTTCTCTTAGCATTATCCCTGCAAGGCTACGGAGTGGTGGAGGGGAAGAATTATGTAAGCATAGTGCCCCTGCAAAAGGCTACATCTCTGGCAAACTTTAAAAAACCCTCCCACTCAGGAGAAGTGGTCGTATATATCTACAAGGCGGAGAACACCCAAGCCCTCCAGCTTCAGCAGGCGGTCCAGCCCTTTCTCTCTCCTAACGCTAAAATTACGGTACATGCCCCTTCCAACAGCCTGATCATTGCAGACGTAGCCCAAAACATAGAAAGGTTAAAGAAGATTCTAAAAGAGCTTGACTCTCCCGAGAGGGGTTTGATTGTCAATCTGTATAAGCTACAGAAGGCTAACGCAGAAAGCGTCTTTCAAAGCATTCAGGCTCTGAGTTCTGCCTTTCAACAACAGTTTGGCATACCCCTTTTCATAACCTTCAGCAAGGACAGCAACTCAATAGTGGTGGTTGCCAATGAAAAGGTTCAAGGTTTAATAAAGGAAGTTATAGAGACCCTTGATAGAGAGAGCCTCGGTCCCTTAGAGAGGGGCTTTTATATCATAAAGCTAAACCATATCTCCGCAGAGGAACTATACAGAAGCCTACAGACCCTCTTTGGGGGAAGATCTCCCATAACTCAGACAGTTCAACCTCAAATTCAACCCCAAGAGCAAAGGATAACTCCAACGGAAACAAGAGGTACGGAGATACCACTAAAAAGGGAAGAACAAAAAACACCCCAAAGGCAGACATTTCCTTTAACAGCTATAGAAACCAAGGAAGGGCTCAGGATAGGCTTTGACAGGGGCACCAACTCGGTAATAATTTACGGCACTCCACAGGAGTATGAAAGCTTAAAGTCCTTTATAGAAAAGATAGATGTCCGAAGGAAGCAGGTGTTGATTGCCGCTACGGTGGTGGAGATGAGCACACGTCAGGCTCTGGAGTTAGGTGTCCGATGGCAGATACTTGGAACGCAGGGTGGTTCTGCTTTTGGTGGCTCAAGCCTTCAGGATGTTTATAGCGCGCTCCTTTCAGGAAGCTTTGTAATGGGCACCCTCAGCAGAAGCGGTACCTCAATTACCATAGGCTCCACTACCCTCTTCTTTCCAGACCTAGTGCTTTTGTTCTCCCTTTTAGAAAAAGGTAGTGGTTTTAACATTATTTCTAACCCAAAGGTGCTAACCCTTGACAACCAAGAGGCAATCATAAAAGTGGGTCAAGTGGTTCCCTTTGCGTCTGGGGTCAAGTTTGACATAAACGGACAACCTATCATTACCTACGATTACAAGGAGGTAGGATTAAGCCTCAGCGTCACGCCTACCATTTCAGGAAAGGACCTAAGGCTTTTGATTAATCTTAACCTTCAGGAGATAATAGACTTTCTTAGACCACAGATAGGTACCCTCAGCTATGCGGTACCTGTCACCTCCAACCGCCAGCTAAACTCCGACGTGGTGGTGGAAAACGGACAAACCATAATAATTGGTGGACTGGTAAGCACAAGGACCTTAGACAATATGGAAGGTGTGCCGGGGCTTATGAATGTGCCCATCCTTGGCTGGCTCTTCAAGAGAAAAACCATCTCCGAAGACAAGGTGTCCTTGTTCATATTCCTAACACCCTATGTGATAGAAAATCCAGAGGACCTATCAAAGATCACGGAAGAGCACCAAAAGCTCGCACAGGAGCTGAGAAAGAGGGTGGAGGAGGCAAACAAAAAGAAGAGAACAAAAAATGAAGCTGAAGATTAAAGAACTTCTTCTGCTGGCAGTTCTCTTTGTTCTTTTTTCTGCCTTTATTTTGTTTATTACCCTCCCAAAGTTTTTATTGCTTGATAGGGTGCTAATGAAGAAGGGTATATACCTTATGGCACAGGGTGTAGAGGAGGGTCTGTTTCATGTAAAGCTCAGTAAGGTTCAGGTCTACGATAAAAGTTTAAAGCTTGCGGAGTTTGACTCTGCAGTGTTTTCTATAAAGCCCTTTTATCTCTCTCTGAGGGGTACCTGTCAGGGTGGTAGTTTGGAGACAAGACTCTTTTTAAACAAAAAGATTGAGATAGAAGGGAAAAACTTTGGTTGTCTGAGAGGAGCACGCGTAAAGTTTGTAGACTTGGAGCTGACAGATGGCATAAAGGGAAAGCTTGAACTTGAGGATTTAAGGCTCAAGGACTTAAAGGTGGATGGGCTAACGGTGGAGTTCAAGGGCAGGACCTTCAGCGGGCAAGCGAGGGTTTTGGATTCCTTGATCGTAGGGGATGGTGTAGTTTCCTTCAACAGGGCAGACCCGCTCCGTTCTTCCATCAACGGCAAGCTAACGGGCATGGGTTTGAACCTTCAGGTTTCGGGAACCCTTCAAAATCCATCGGTAGAAGTGGTGCGATAAACTACCTAACCATCTGTGCGATCCTTGAGTATTTTTTATACACCTTTAGCACATACTCGCTGTTTTCCTTTGCCCTCTCTCCCTTGTTGTAGCAATCTATTGCCTGCTTTAGGTTGTTTGGGTAGGCGTCCATGCATCTTCTTAGAACCATGGCGCCGAAGTGTATGTTATAGCAGGGCTCCCAGAGCCACTCCTTGGGAATTTTGTATTTTTTCAGCCAAAAAGAGTTTATTTGCATAATACCGTAATCTACGCTTTCGTTTTTGTTGTGATTGACCGCCTTTGGGTTAAAACCGCTCTCCACACTGGCAATGGCAGAAAGAAGGTATGGGTCCACTCTGTATCTTTTCCCCGCATCAAAAAAACAGTGATAAAAGCCAAAAGAAAGGTTAAAGAAAACCAAGAGAATTAGCCATCTCAGCCCCATAGCCCATTCCAAAGCCTTTCTATTCTTGCGTCCTTTTGCAAAAGGTTTAGGTAATTCACCACGTATTTGCCCAAAATGTCCAGCTCCACATTTACCAGGTCCCCCTTTTTTCTTAACCTAAGGTTTGTGTTTTGGTAGGTGTGTGGGATAATGTTTATGCTTATGCTCTCTCCCTGAATGTAGTTTATGGTTAAGCTTATGCCGTCTATGCCAATGGAGCCCTTTTCCACCACGTAGGGTAAGTACTCCCTTGGCACTCGGACCCTCAGCTCCCAATGTTCTCCCCTCTGGGAAAGGGCTTCTATGGGAGAGGTAAAATCCACATGTCCTTGCAAAAAGTGTCCCCCTATGCGGTCCCCCACCCGTAGTGATCTCTCAAGATTTACTGGGTCTCCTTTCTTTAAAAACCTTAAATTACTCCTGCTAAGGGTTTCTTGAGATAGGTCAAAGCTGAGCATTTGACCTTTCCATTCTACCAACGTAAGGCATACACCATTGACCGCTACGCTATCGCCCAACTTTAGCTCCCCCAAAGAGCTCCTTACTACCAACCTTGCACCCCCAGGTGTGGGCTTCAGGCCCTCAACGACTCCCACCTCTTCCACTATGCCGGAAAACATTATAGAACCACCTCCTCCGCAGGAAAGACAGGTCCCTCGTAGCAAACCCTCAAAAATTTTCCATCTTTTGATGGCACCACACAGCCAAGGCATACACCCCAACCGCAAGCCATGTCTGCCTCCAGAGAAAGATAAACCTCCCTGCCCTCTGCCATCTCCTTGAGAGCTTTCAGCATCCTTTTAGGACCGCACGCATGAACAACCCAAGATTCATCAAAGTCCTTTAGGGCTTGCAAAACGCTACCCTTTTGTCCCTCGGAGCCATCGTCTGTAAAAAGCTTGTGTTCTATGGCGTTTTCCTTTAGCCACTCCTTCATCACCAAAAGGTTTGAACTCCTCGCTCCGTAGCATACAAAGACCTCTTTGCCAAGGGCTTTTAACTCCTTTGCCAGAAGGGAAAGTCCAGGCATGCCTATGCCACCACCCAGGAGAAGGTGCCTCTGTCCGTCTAACCTAAAGAGTCTGTTTCCCAGAGGGCCAAGAATTTCCACACTGTCGCCTTCTTTGAGCCTTGCCATCAAGGCGGTGCCCCTACCAACCACCTGGTAGTATATGCTTATGCGGTCCTCTTTTTTGTCCGCAATGGCAAAAGCCCTCCTGCCCATAGGGTCAAGCCCACTCCAACCCTTCAACATCACAAAGTGTCCGGGTTTTATTTCCTCTGGAAAAGGAAACTCCAACTCCATAAGGTAGGTTTGCGGACCCACCTCTAAGTTTTTTAACACTTTAACCCTTAACTCTTTCATTGCTCTTCCTCAAAAGCTGATCTCCAAGCAGGTTAAAGGCAAAGACCACCAAAAAGAGGGCAACACCCGGCGCCAAAAGCCACGGATAGGCACTTATCAGAGGAATATTCCTCGCCTCGGACAGCATGTTGCCCCAGCTGGGTACAGGCTCCGAAACGCCCAAACCCAAAAGGCTCAAAGCAGACTCCCCCAAGATAAAGCCCGGGAAGGAAAGAGTGGCAGAAACGATCAGATAGTAATAAGTGTTCGGAAGGATATGCTTAAAGAGAATACGGAATGTGCCCGCACCGTAGGTTCTTGCCGCATAGACAAACTCCTTTTCCCTCAAAGAGAGCACCATCCCCCTGACCACTCGCGCCAGCCCCGCCCATCCCACAAAGGAAAGAATGAACACGATGGCAAGAAAGAGCTCAAAGCTACCCATGTTCAAAGGAAAGACAGATCTCAAGGAGAGCATAAGGTAAAAGGTAGGAATGGAAAGAAGAACCTCCACAAGCCTCATCAGAAGACTATCCACCCTGCCACCCAAAAGACCAGAGATTCCCCCTATAACCGAGCCCAAAATAAAGGTGGTAAGCACGCCCACCAAACCGATGGTCAAAGAGACCCTTGCCCCATACACAAGCCTTGAGAAGATGTCCCTGCCCAGTTTGTCCGTGCCCAAAAGGTAAAGATGGCATGGCTCTGCCACTGAAAGGAGCTTAAAGCCGTAGGGTGTTTTGCGAAATAATTCAAGCCTGCAGGTGGTGTTCGTTTTTTCGTAGACCTTAAAGAGAGGGTCCTTTAGCTCATACTTATGCACGTAAGGTAGAGTAGGTCTGCCATCCTTAAAGAAATGAATGCGTGTGGGTGGATGGTAAGGTGCCTGTCTGTTTTGCAGGGCGTAAGGATAGGGAGCTATAAAGTCTGCCAGAAGGGCAAAGAGAACAAAGATAAAAATCACCGTGTACGCAAATCTCAAACCCACCGCTTATATTTTAAAACTAATGCTAACACTGATAAAAGAGCCGATCCTGCTTGCCTTCTTGATCGTCTCCTACAACTTTGCCCTGGTGCAACTGTCCCAAATGTTGGACTTTAGACTCTATCCCTCTTCCCTGCCTGAACAACTTCATCTGACCTTCTTTCTGTCCGCTCTGTATGTAGCCTGGCTCTTTGGTGAGAGGCTAAGGACTGTGGCGTGGATCGGTCTTCTGTTTGTGTTTAATATGCTTTTGCAGGCAGTGGTGGAGCAAAGGTTCAGCATTGTGTTGGAGCAAATGCCCGCCTTTTTAATAACCCTGCTTGTCATAAGACTCTTTGAGTCGCCCGTGGAGAAAAGGTGGAGGCAGTTCCAAGAGGAAAAGCATAGACTTGAGGAGGAGCTTTCAGAAAACCAAAAAGAACTAATGGAAGCCCTAAAAACTAAAAAGCTATATAAAGAGTTAATTGAAAAGCTCACCAAAGAAAAGTCCGAGCTTGAAAAAAGAATAGAGAGGCTAACGGAGGAGGAAACAGCAGAAAAAGAAAGGCTTTTGAAGGAAAAGGAAGACATCGTAAAAAAGTTAAACTCCCTCAAAGAAACCCTTAAAGACTACGAGGAAAGGGTAGAGAGGCTAAAGGAAGCAAACAGAAGACTCTTTGAGATGTTGGAACTTCAACAGGAGAGAACAACCGATAGAGAAGACAGAGAACTTTCAAAGCTCAGAAGTGAAAGAAAAAAATTAATGAAGGAGCTTTTGGCTTTGGAGGAGCTTTTGGAGGAAGCCTCAAGGGAAAACTTAAGACTTAACGAGGAAAAGGAAAACTTACGCCATCAGGTGGAAGAATTGCAAAGGAAACTCTCTCTGACCCAGCTTCGCTTGGAGGAGTACGAAAGAACAAAATGCACAAAAAAAGAACTCTACCAAGAGATGTTGGAGTTGGTTCTTGACCGTATAGAGTGGGAAGATCAAGCCATTGAGGAATTTATCCAATTGGACCACCAAAGAAAGAAGGAGTTTTTAAAGGAGCTCATGCTTTTAAACATGAAGGAACTGGGAGAGGTCTTTGAAACCATAAAGGGTGTAAAAAACACCTTTAAGCTAAAGCCAAAGGGTGGTAGAATTTACTTTACCTATGGCAAAGAAAAAACTTGGCGTATTCTTGGCATTCTTGATGAAGAGGACCAAAAGCACAAAGAAAGATTCATAAAGGAGCTTGCTAAATGGAAAGAGTAGCCATCACCGGTGCCACGGGCTTTGTGGGCAGGTATGTAGTCAAGGAGCTTTTAAACAAAGGATACCAAGTTTATGCACTTGTTAGAAATGCCAAAAAAGTAAGGGAAATTTTCCCCGAGGGCGTTGATGCCCTTGAGGTGGATTTTTCCGACAAGGATTCTTTAAGGAAAGCCCTTGAGAAGGCTCAGCCCCATTATGTTATTCATCTAATTGGCATACTAACTGAAGACAGAAGGTCTGGCTCCACCTTTCAAAGGGTGCATTATCTTTATGCAAAGAACTTGTATGAGCTATTAAGGGAGCTATCTCCCAAAAGGGTGGTTCATATGAGCTCCCTTGGTACCCACAAGGATGCGCCCTCTTTATACCACCAAACTAAGTTCATGGCGGAGGAGTTTCTGAAGACTTCCGGGCTAAAGCATACTATACTGAGACCTTCTATAGTTCTTGGTCCAGAGCAAAAGCTCTTTGCGGATATGTGGAATATTACCAAATATCTGCGGGTGGTAGCCTTGCCCGGAGGAGGTGGGTATCTCTTTCAGCCGGTGGATGTTAGGGATGTGGCCTGCGCCTTTGTGAGCGCCATGGAAAAGGAGGAAGCAGTCAACAAAACTTACGAGCTATGCGGTCCAGATAGGGTTAGCTTTAAGGAACTCTTAGAGGACATCTTTTCCCACTGGAACAGAAAGGTTCTCCTTTTGCCCGTGCCAAAGGTTTTTATGTATGTTGCGGGAAAAGTGGCGGAAAGGGTCCTCAGCCCACCACCCTTTAGCTCAGACCAAATGCTCATGATGTGGAGGGATAACATCTGCGGGCTTGACAAGGATGTGGAGCCCGAAGGCGTTAGAAAGCTATGCAACAAAGAGCCCATACCATACGAAGAAAGCTTGGAGTGGAGTTTGAGGGAGTTCGCTAAAAGAATGGTATAATTTTCAGTCCAAAATTTGCGGAGGTGCTGGTATGAAAACTTTGGCTTATGGATTTCCAAAGCTCGGCGAAAAGAGGGAGTTCAAGTCTTTGCTTGAAAACTTTTGGAAAGGTAAGATAGACGAGACCCAGTTTGTGGATGGAATGAACAACCTCCGTCGGTGGATGGTGGAAAACTACAAGCAAAACGTGGATATGATCCCATCCAACGAGCTATCTTACTACGACTTTGTCTTGGACACTGCGGTGATGCTTTCTGCCATACCCTCCCGTTTTGGGCAGTATGAAGGCTTAAAAACCTACTTTGAAATGGCAAGGGGCAAGTACGCCCTTGAGATGACCAAATACTTCAACACCAACTATCACTACTTGGTGCCAGAGCTGGAGAATGCAGAGCTAAAGCTCTTGAAAAATTACCCTCTTGAGGAGTACAGGTTCTTTAAGGCTATGGGTGTGGAGACCATCCCCAAAATCCTTTCACCCTTCACCTTCTTAAAGCTTTCAAAAGCCCTCAAAAGAAAAGAAGAGGGTCCCTTCCCCATCCTTGAGCTTTCAAAAATAGAAGACCAGGCCACCTTTGAAAAATACTTCAATGCAGTTTTTGGAGTTTATGAGGAGGTTTTCAAAGAGTTAAAGGAGGAGGGTGTAAAGGAGGTTCTTGTAGAAGACCCAGCCCTCTGCTTGGAACTCGAGGACTATGAGTGGGACCTGGTGGAGGAGATGTATTCGCGCCTTTCAAAGTACTTGGACATATACCTTTTAACTTACTACGACAGCGTTTCCGACTACCAAAGGTATATAAAACTACCCGTGAAGGCTCTGGGCTTTGACCTTGTTTCCAACAGGGAAAACCTTGAGAATATAAGAAGGTTCGGTTTTCCAGAGGACAAAGTGCTCATAGCGGGTGTAATAAACGGCAGGCAGGTTTGGAGGGCATGCTTGGATGAGAAGGTCCGATTGGTGGAAGAGCTTAGCAAATGTGCTAAGGATGTGATCATTGCTAACTCCTGCCCTCTCTTTCATCTGCCCGTTAGCGTGGAGCCGGAAAATGAGTTGGATGCTGAGCTAAAAGAAAGGCTCGCCTTTGCAAAGGAAAAGCTTTTTGAACTGAGAACCATAAAGTCCGCCCTTGAGGGCGACCAACAGGCAAGGTTGGAAGTGGAAAGGGTTAAAAAGCTCCTCTCCATTAAGTTTGGAGAGGTTCCTGAGGTTAGGGAAAGGGTAAAGAATCTGCGGGAAGAGGACTTTGTGAGAGGGGTGCCCTACCAGGAGAGGATAAAGCTCCAGCAGGACATCCTAAGGCTTCCATTGCTCCCCACCACCACCATAGGCTCTTTCCCACAGACAGAGGAAGTCAGAAGGGCAAGGACCGAATACCGCAATGGCAGGCTAAGCCCCGAAGAGTACGAAGGGTTTATAAAAGAACAGATAGAGAAGGTCATAAGGATTCAGGAAGATATTGGACTGGATGTTTTGGTACACGGTGAGTTTGAAAGGACAGACATGGTGGAGTTCTTTGCGGAAAAGCTTGGTGGAGTTGCCACCACCAAACACGGATGGGTTCTCTCTTACGGTTCAAGGGTCTATAGACCACCCATCATATACGGAGATGTTTACCGCCCGGAACCTATGACCTTAAAGGAAATCACCTACGCCCAGTCTTTAACCCAAAAGCCAGTTAAGGGTATGCTAACAGGACCTGTCACCATACTTAACTGGAGCTACTACAGAGAGGACATTCCCAAGGAAGAGATCGCTTACCAGATAGCTTTAGCTTTGCTGGAAGAGGTAAAGGATTTAGAGAACGCTGGCATCAAGATAATACAGATAGACGAGCCCGCCTTTAGGGAAGGGGCACCCTTAAAGAAGAGGGATTGGCCCCATTACTTTAACTGGGCGGTGAAAGCCTTTAGGCTCTGCTCCAAGGCAAAACCCCAGACCCAAATTCATACCCACATGTGCTACTCGGAGTTTAACGAAGTCATAGAGTATATATACCAGATGGACTTTGATGTTATATCCATAGAGGCATCCCGGAGCAAAGGAGAGATCTTGTCCGCCTTTGAAAACTTCAAGGGTTGGGACAGACAGATCGGCATAGGTGTTTATGATATACACTCTCCCGCCATACCGGACAAGAACAGCATAAGGCAAATTTTGGAAAGGGCGATGAAGGTGTTGCCCGTGGAACTACTTTGGGTAAATCCAGACTGCGGGCTAAAGACAAGAAGGTGGGAAGAGGTGGTGCCAGCCCTCAAAAACATGGTAGAATGTGCGGAGGAACTGAGAAAAGAGCTGGTTAGCGTTTAAGAGACATAGACCACTTCGTTCATGTGGAAGAGCTTTCCCACCACCCCGGGGGAAAGCCTCTCCTCCAAACTGTTTAAGAGGTCTTCCTCGGACTTCTTAAGCTGGTAGTTGGTGGTGATGAGAGTACTGAGTTGATGATTGTAGCGGTAGGTGATGAGCAAAGAGAGAACTTCTATGCTCCAATCGGAGAGCCTTTCACTGCCCAGGTCATCCAGCGCCAAGACAGGAACCTTCATTAGAAACTTCAGCATCCTACTGTATTTATCCTCTTGAGAGCCTGCGTAAAATCTAAGTTGAAAGAGCATCTCCTTAGTATCAAAGAAAAAGCCTCTGATCCTTTTTTGTCTGTATAGCGCCTTCAGGACACCCACTACCAAATGGGTCTTTCCCATCTGGGGAGGTCCCACTAAGGTAATACCCTTGCCCTCCTCGGGATTAAAATTGAAAACAAATTCCTTACAGACTTCAAGGGCTCTCCTTTGGGCTGGGGAAATGGGTTGGTAGTTATCAAGCTCCGCACCCCAGAACTTTTTAGGAATGTTTAAAAGCCTTTGAAAGTTCTCCTCCTTAAACCTACATTGGCACAGTTCAACCACATTACCCTTATCCACAAAGCCCGTTCCCTTACAGATTGGACAGTTTTTGTCTGCCATGGTATTATATTAATCCCACGGGGAGAAAAAGATGAAAATAGTGATGCTTCTTGCCCTTGCCCTTTTGTCCTCCTGCACGCCCACTATAAGGCAGAGCATATTCCCTTACAAAAACAGCAACATAGATGTGGTCAAAAAAGGAAACTTTGGCTTTTCTGAGGAGGAGGAGAGGTTTTTAGAGCAAGAAGCTAAGCTCTTTAACATAGAGATCCCAGACAGAGAGGAAATTAGAAGGTTTGTCAATTATTTCCTGGCAAACAGGCAGTCCTTTGAAAATACCCTAAGAAGGGCTAACTACTACATGCCGATAATAATCCCTATACTGCAAAAGCACGGTCTGCCAGAAGAGCTTGCCCTGTTGCCCGCAATAGAAAGTGCCTTCAATCCCTTTGCGGTTTCCCGTTCTGGAGCGGCTGGGCTCTGGCAGTTTATACCCTCTACCGCAAG
This sequence comes from Thermocrinis sp., assembly GCA_009903855.1. Lineage (GTDB taxonomy): Bacteria > Aquificota > Aquificia > Aquificales > Aquificaceae > Thermocrinis. The sequence goes on along the minus strand of WYEK01000136.1, from coordinate 9,943 downwards.
GAGGTATGGACTTAGGGTGGATGGGGAAATAGACGAGAGGTTTGATGTGATAAAATCCACCGAGTCTGCCGCCATGTATCTGAAGGACCTCTATCAGACGTTTAAAAACTGGGAGCTTGCTTTGGCAGCCTACAACTGTGGAGAAAGTTGCGTAGCAAGGAGGACGGGTGGGATCAACTTTTGGGAAACGCAGAACTTTCTCCCTCTCGAAACAAAAAATTATGTACCTGCCTTTTTCGCTGTTTTGCTTCTTACAAGATACCCAGAAAAGTATGGTCTGAACATCAACATGGAAAAGATCGGCTTGGTGGTAAACAAAGTTCAGGAAGAAACGAAAGTAGAGAAGGTTTTAACGGACAAGAACCTAAAAGAGAGCGTCTTTAGGGACTTTAACCCTCACATAAGAGGAGATAAAATCCCAGCAGGAACTTACATATATTTACCCAAAATGCAGACCGCCCTAAAAGAAGAAATAACGATCCTACTGGAAAATGGTGCAAAAGTGATAATTAGATGATGGATTGGATTGAAGAGGAGCTACAGAAAATACAACAGCAAAAACTCCTCAGAAGGCGAACCCTACGGGAGGGTCTAATAGACCTCTGCTCCAACGACTACTTGGGCTTAAGAGAACATCCCGAGGTAAAGGAAGAAGCCATTAGGGTAATAAAGGATTACGGTGTTGGTAGCGGTGCATCCGCCTTGGTTTCCGGCTACACGATTCACCACAGGTCTTTGGAAGAAAAGCTGGCGTATTTTAAAGGAGTTCCCGCCTGCGTACTATTTGGCTCTGGATATTTGGCAAACCTGGGCACAATACCCGCCTTGGTTTCTGAAGGGGACATGATCCTCAGCGACCAGCTCAACCATGCGTCCATCATAGACGGTTGCAGGCTCTCAAGAGCAAAGGTATTCGTTTTCCCACACCTTGATTACGAGAAGGCTGAGGAGATTCTAAAGGAAAACAGAAAGGCTTACAGAAGGTGTCTGTTGGTCTCCGACAGTGTTTTTAGCATGGATGGAGACATAGCCCACCTTCCCACCCTGCTAAAACTTTCCCAGGAGTACGATTGCATGCTAATGCTTGACGAAGCCCACGCAACGGGCACTTTGGGGGAGAAGGGTAAAGGAATACTTTACGCCTTTGGTATTCCTTGGCAGGAAAACATTATATTGATGGGGACCCTTTCAAAGGCTCTGGGCTCTTATGGTGCCTTTGTGTGCAGTTCCCAAAGGCTCGTGGATTACCTCGTAAACAGGGCAAGAAGCCTCATCTTTTCCACCTCTTTGCCTCCTTCCCTGTGTGCGTCTGCAAAAAAGGCCTTGGAGATTTTGGAGAGGGAAGGGTGGATGGTGCCCACTTTGAAGAGTCTGGCGGAGGAGATATACAGAAGACTCTCAGAGATGGGCTTCTTTGTAAAATTCTATGGTACTCCCATTCTACCCATAATGCTCTACTCGGAGGAAAAAGCCCTTGAATTGTCCAAGTATCTACTTGAGAGGGGCGTTTTTCTGCAGGCTATAAGATATCCCACAGTGCCAATGGGCGAGGCAAGGCTAAGGCTTACCGCAAGCCTAAAATACAAAAAGGAGGACTTGGAATACTTCTACACGTTGCTAAAATTCCATCTCCCTATTTCCAAGGAGCTTGAGTTAAAATAAATAGGCTAAAACTCTTCAGGAGGTGTGCATGAAAGCTTTGGTGGAGCTTGCCAACAAGGCGAGGGAAGTAAGCGGAGTAAGGATCTACAAGAGGAATGTGGAAGCGGTGCTTTCTGCAGTTTTGAAAAGTGGAGATTTTTGGGAGATCGTAGATATGTCAAGCTTGCCTGTGCCCGCCGCATCGGGCATAGTAAAGGTTTTAATTGACGAAGGTATTCTCTTTATTGACGATGAAGAAAACATAAAACTGACACAAAAAGGTTTTGACTTTGTTAGAGAACTGGGCATAGAAACCTTTGAAGATCACATTTGCAAAGCCTGTGAGGGTAGAGGAATACCCTTTTATGCAAACATAGAACTCTACAGGGAGTTTTTACAGCTAACAAAGGACAGACCAAAGGCTATAAGGGATTACGACCAGGGCTCCGTTACCCCCGAGACCACCATATCTCGGGTGCTTTTCATGGATTCAAGGGGAGACCTGAGAAACAAGGACATCATAGTTTTGGGAGCGGAGGATGACTTAACCGGTCTTGCAATAGCCCTCACCCGAAAGGCAAAGAGCGTTCTGGTCATAGACATAGACAAAAGGCTCATTGATTTTGACAATCAAATATTCAAAGAGTTGGGCATAGACAACGCCAGGGCGATGGTTTGGGACCTTAGGAACCCCTTCCCTAAGGATATGCTGGGGAAGTTTGATGTTTTTGTGTCGGACCCACCGGAAACATTGCCCGCCTTTAGGGCTTTCATAGGAAGGGGCATTGCCACCCTGAGGGAAGAGGGAGGAGTTGGATACTTTGGCTTGACCCTGAGGGACTCTTCTGTCTTCCGTTGGAGGGATTTTCAGATATCCCTCACATCCGAGTTTGGCGTAGCCATCACAGACATAGTGCAGAACTTTAACCATTACATAACCTGGGATTACCACTCGGAGACAAAGGCGGCAGAGTTAGCCCCTGTAAAGAGGGAGCCTAAGACCATATGGTATAAATCCTCCTGGTATAGGATAGAAGCCCTGCCCGGCTTTAAGAGGTGGAACGAACCCATTTCCGATGATGTCTTCTATCTTGACGAGGAAGGCTCCACCACTTGAGGAAAGACTGAGGGAAATTTTAGAAAGGGAATATGGAATTTCTGACGAAGGGACCTACCAAGCCCTCCTCAAGCTAATAAAGGGCTGGCTAAAGCCTTCCGTCCCGGGGGAAGGCATTTCCCTTACAAAGGATGGCTCTTACACCTTGATAGCCAAAGATTACGGAGAGCCCTACCATAGCCTCACCGCAGGAGCCATAGGTGAATGCATAGAGAAGTTCCTAAAACCCTCCGGGCTTCTTGAAAGGGCAGAAGGGAGTAGGATAATCAGGGTGGTGGACGTGGGTTTTGGGCTGGGCTACAATGTGGCGGTCATGCTCAAGCACCTGAGGGATGTGAAAAAGGACGTATACATTGAGGTTCTATCCTTTGAAAAGGAGCTACCCAAAGAGGTTCCCCCACTGCCGGAGGAATATTTGCCATACTGGAAGCTACTTTGGGATAATCTACCCTCCTTTGAAAAGGATGGAATTTCCTTCAGGCTACTTTTGGGGGATGCGAGGGAAAGGGTGAAAGAGGTTGAGAGTTTTGATGCAGATGCCATTTTCCATGATGGTTTTTCTCCTTACAAAAACCCTGAACTATGGACCTTGGATTTTTTGGCTTTTCTCACGAAGCTTTTAAAAAGGGATGGTGTGTGGGTTTCTTACACCTCTTCCCTTGCGGTTAGAAAAGCCCTAAAGCTTTTGGGCTTTAACTTGCAGAGCACTTCTCCTGTGGGAAGGAAGAGGGGAGGGACAAAGGCAGGTTTTGAGATTGAGGAATCTTTGACGGAAGTAGAAGCTCAAAAGCTCAAAAATTCTCCCTTTGCGGTGCCCTTTAGGGATCCCACTTTGAACAGAGAGCCTTTACACATACTAGCAGATTATGGGCTTAGGGTGCTTTATAATAGAAGTTAAGGAGGTGCATTATGAAGATCACACTGAGCGTAATAAAGGCAGACATTGGGGGATTTGTGGGGCACTCCGGTGTGCATTCGGAGGTTTTGCAAAAGGTTCAAGAGGTAGGACTTAAAGAAGTGGAAAAGGGCAATCTCATTGATTGTCAAACATTGGTTTGCGGTGACGATATTGCCCTGGTTATGACCCATCAGCACGGTGTGGACAGCGAGCTGGTGCACGGCATAGCCTGGAAGGCCTTCGAGGAGGGAACTGCAGTTTCCAAAAAACTAAAACTGTATGGTGCAGGACAGGACTTGCTCTCGGACACCTTCTCCGGGAATGTTAAGGGTATGGGTCCGGGTGTGGCAGAGATGGAGTTTGAGGAAAGACCATCTGAGCCTGTGATCGTGTTTTTTGCGGATAAAACCTCCCCCAGTGCGTGGAACTTACCCCTTTATGAGATGTTTGCAGACCCAATGGTCTGTGCGGGCTTGGTCATAGACCCCAAAATGCACGACGGATTTACCTTTGAAGTGTTGGATACCTATACAGGAAAGGCAGTTAAGCTATCAACGCCCGCGGAGCTGTATGACCTTCTGGCGCTGATCGGCAGTGTGGAAAGGTATGCGGTCAAAAGCGTATGGAGGAATTCGGACGGAGAGATTGCGGCGGTTGCTTCTACCCAAAGGCTCTCCCTTATCGCTGGCAAGTATGTAGGAAAGGATGACCCGGTTCTGATCGTTAGGGCTCAGTCTGGTTTTCCTGCGGTTGGTGAGGTGCTTGAGCCCTTTGCAAGACCTTGGATCGTAGAAGGTTGGATGAGAGGGTCCCACAACGGACCTCTTATGCCCGTATCCTTTAAGCAGGCAACTCCCACCCGTTTTGATGGACCACCGAGGGTAATAGCGGCAGGCTATCAGATCGCTAACGGCAAGCTGATAGGTCCCAGGGACCTCTTTGACGACCCAGCCTTTGACAGGGCAAGGGAACAAGCCCAGCTTATCGCAGACATCCTCAGAAGGCAGGGTATTTTTGAACCCCACAGGCTACCCTCCGAAGAGATGGAATACACAACCCTTCCCAAGATCCTCAAAAAGCTGGAAGACAGGTTCTATGATCTGGAGGAGGGCAAAAAAGCCCCCACCGGCGAAGAGCATCACACAGAAACGGACTGAAAGATGGAAAAGGTCTATAGCATAGAAGAAAGGGTAGTTCTCATAGTGGAAGAATTTCTGGATAATGTGAAGGAAAAGGAGCCCTTTGCCTATTATTTGGAGGATTATCGTTTTAGGCTCAGGGCAAAGCTGGTGGAACTTCTGGCTACTCCCGCCTTTGACAGTGCCTTGGAGGGCATGTTAAAGTGCATAGAAGCCCGTATAAACAGGCTTGACCTTGAAAACGAAAAGGAGCTCAGAAGGGTCTTAGAAGCGGTGGAAAAAACCAATGAACTCTTAAAGGAGTTCCTTGAAGGAGACAAGGTAAAGGACAAATCGGTGCTATCCAAAGTGTCCGGAAGGCTGGGCACCATAGCGGAGGAGCTAAGGCTGGAGGTAAACAGAAGGTTCGGAGGATTCTTGAAAAGAATAAAGAAGCTCTTTGGTAGGTAAGCCTCAGTGCTTTTCTTCCACTTTCACCGCAAGGATTTGATGGTAAAGCTCCCTTAAAATTTTCACATAATCCTCTTTGCCCTCCTCCACCAAGTCCATGAGGGCTTCCAGTTCCTTTGTCCATTCCTCAGAAAGAAACTTCTTTATACTCTCTTCGGAGCTCAAAAATTCATACACCTTTTTGCCGAGGTTCGTAGGTATAAGAAAACCTTTCTTTTCTATCACATAACCCCTCTCTATGAGCTTGGCTATTATGGTGGCGTAGGTGGAGGGTCTGCCTATGCCCCTATTTTTCATCTCCTGCACCAACTCGCCGTGGGTGTAAAGGTAAGCCTTGGGCTGAACCTTTAGCGTCTTTCTATCTTTGACGTCTAACTCACCAGAAAGTGGAGGTTGCAGTTCAAACCTGAGGATTCTGTTCCAGCCATCCTCCAAAATATCCGTGACTAACTCCCGGGAAATTTCAAAGTCCCCCGCCCTTATGAGCACATCCTTAACTATAACCTTCACAGGTCTCATTTGGCTTGCTATGAACCTCTTAAAGATGAGCTCATACAAGAGGAGGTGATCTTTGTTAAAGCCGTCCACTCCTAACTGACCGCTGAGCCATAAGGACCTTAACTCTTCCGGTTCCAAAGCTTTGGTAGGTCTAATACACTCGTGGGCTCCGCCTTCTCCCCACACCCTCGGGCTAAAGTACTCTTTTCCAAATTCGTCCTTTATGTATTCACCCGCTAAAGCTATGCCGTAGTCTGAGACCCTAACCGAGTCTGTTCTGTGGTAGGTTATAAATCCCCATTCAAACAGGCTTTGGGCAAGCTCCATGGTCTTTGGCAGAGAAAACCTGTACCTATCGCTGGCATCCTTTAGCATGGTATCAGTCCTGTAGGGTGGAGGAGGATTTCTTAGCTCCTCCCTTTCTCCGAGGATCTTTATATCTACCTTTTCCAAGCTTTCAAAGAAGGCTTTTGCTTTATCCTTTTCCTCAAAGGTAAGCTCAAGCAAAAACTTCCTGCCCTCCTGGGAAAGGTCTATTTGCACTTTATAAACTTTCTGCCTGTATTCCCTTTCCCTTTGTATGATCCAGCCCAAGACGGGCGTTTGAACCCTGCCCGCAGAGAGCCAGTTTTTGCCGAGGGCACTCCAAAGTCTTTGGGAAAATTCAAAGCCCACCCACCGATCGGAGACCCTTCGGACTACCTGAGCCTTAACCTTGTTTTCGTCTATGTTCCTGAGTTCTTTTAGGGATTTTATTATTGCCTTCTTGGTAACCTCGTGAAACTCCATACGCCTTATGTTTTTGACAAAGGGTCTGAGCAGGTTCGCTATGTCCCAGCCTATCTTTTCACCCTCCGCATCCGGGTCTGTGGCTATAAAAACTTCTTGGCTCTCAAGGGCCAATCTTCTAAGACTGTTGATCACATCCTCCTTTCCTTCAATCGTCTGATAGATTGGGCTAATATACCCATCCACCAAAACTCCGTGAAAACCACCCTCGGTCGCTAAATCAAGGACATGCCCCAGAGACGCACTGATCATCAAATACAGGCTTTCGGTGGATGTTTCATAAACCTCATGCCCGTTTATTCTCCTCCTGACGGGCTTTCCAAAGAAGTTGGCTATGGTGCGCGCCTTGTTGGGAGACTCCACCACCAAAAGGATGGGCTTTAGCAGTGTGTTCCTTTCTTGGACCTCCTGTCCCTCAAGGAACTTTCTTATCAAAAGCCTATCTCTGTCTATTTCAGCAAGGACGCTTTCAAGGTCAATCTGCCCTAACTCCACAAACTCTATATCATCGCTGAACCATCGGACCTTTTTCTGTAAATGCTTAAAAACCCTTCTGTCATCCACCAGCACCAGGCTTAGACCTTTGCTTATGCCACCCGCAAACATACGGGAGGTCCTACCGCTGGCTTGAAGGTAGCCGGTGGCATCGGAAACAAAAAGCTTACCACCATCCTCTTCAAGCTTAAAGGTAATATCCTCCGAAGTTTGCAAGAGCTTTGAGACCTCCTCCGAATTTAAAAATTCCTCTATTTCCCTCTTGAGGTTTTCAATCTTTTCCCTAAGCTGAGGTTTATCTTGCAAAAACTCTTCACTCAGGTATTGGTATTTTTTCAAGGCTGTGAGCCAACTGTCAATTTTCTGGGATAAATGTGGAAGTTTTTTGACGATCTCCGCCCTTATGCTACTCAAAGCCCAAAGCAGGTGGGAGAGGTTCTCCTCAAACCTCAGAGAAACAACGATCTTTGGCACTCCATAAAAGATGGCATACCTTACCACGTGGGGCATGTCAAAGCCCCTAGCCAGAGGGTTCCTATAGGACGCAATACCTATGAGCACATCTACCTCTCCCTTTTCATAACGGGCTAAGTTCTCTTCTGAAAGCTCTTCGTAGGTTAAACAGGCTATTCCCTTTTGGGAGAGTTCCTCCTTTAGGACATCCACGTACTCCTTCCCTTTGTCGGAGGGAACAAAGACCAGCCCTCCCTTGCCAAGCTTTCTGATCCACTCCTCCAAGGGAAGTTTGTTTATGTCTTCGTAGGCGTCCAACACGTTCCTAAGGTAAAAGGTGGGAGTTCCCACCTCAAAGCCCAAAAGTTCCCTAAAGAGCTTGATCCTTCTGGATCTTGGATTAGAAGTGGCGGAGGACACCACAAGGACACCCTTTCTCCTTTGGGATACTCTGGCAATCTGCTCGGAGAGTTCTTTTATTTCCTCCCAATCTTCTTGACTCTTGTTTAGTTTTTCCTTCAAACGGATGAGCCTTAGGGCTAGCTCTATATCCTCGGGAGAGAAGTTCAGAAGATAGAGGGCTTTGTCTATGTTTTTAGCGGTCTTCAAAAAGGAATCCACATCATCCACAAAGATAAAGGCAAAATCTTTTGGTAAGCTCTCGTAGTTTCTGTAAAGAAACATGGAGGTGGAAACGAGCACCAAAAAGTCCACCTCCTCTAACCTTTTCCTCTTCTCCCTTTTTTCCTTCTCTGTATCGTCCCCAAAATAGAGGATGTGCCTTTCGTCCAATCCAAAGCTTTTTAGTTTCCTTACAGTCTGTTCCACCAACAGCTTGGTGGGAAGGATCACATAGGACTTTTTGTTTTTCTTTGCCAAAAAGGAAACCATAGAAAGACCGAAGGATGTCTTGCCCACACCGGTAGGTGCCAACAGCCCAAAGGAATGTCCCATAAGCACCCTCTTTGCCCATGTCCTTTGCAAATCCCACGGCTCCGCAGACACACCTCTTCTAAACTCCTCCACCCACTCTAAGAGCTCTTTTTCCACCTGGCAAACTTCCCAAAGGGTCCCCTCTTTTAGACTTTTGCAAGGATCCCCCTCTTTGGGCATACACTTTTCGCAGGGAAGCCCCTTCTCAAGCCTCTCTACGCTTATATCTCCTCCACAGTTAGGACAAAGCTTGCCGAATATCGCCTTTATCATTTAGTTAAAGATTATACAAAACCTCCAAACTTAACTATTTCTTAACACACACCGCATAATTTCTCAAGTTGAAAGGAGGTTAAAAAATGAAAAAGCTGATAGTAAAGGACAGAAAGTTAGCTAAGAAATTGGAAGATAGGCTAATAAAGAAGGGCTTGGTGGTAGCCCTTTGCGAAGGAGAGGAGAACTCTCCCCTTCTCAAGAAGGCGCAGGTAGTTATACAAGTCAAAAACGCTTAAAGAAGTTAAGGGTGTAGTCTAAGGCGGAGAGGTAAGCTAAAAGGACCGAAAACCAAAGCACAGGGCTACCCAAAGGGCTACCAAGGGCGAGCAAGACCAAGGTGGTAAATTCCGCAAAGGTCTTGAGCTTACCAAGGAAGGAGGCACTCATAAGGTAGCCCTTTTCCACCGCAAAACTTCTCAAAAAGGATATGTAAAGCTCCCTTATTAGCAAAAGGACGAAGGCGTAGGGAGAAACCTGTCCAAGGTAGAGATAGGCAGAAAGGCAAGAGAGCACAAAGACCTTATCCACAAAAGGGTCAAGGAGAACACCCAATTTGCTGACCTCATTCCTTCTCCGAGCGGTGTCTCCGTCCAACCAATCGATGAGGGCTCCCAAAAGGATTAAAAGGAGGGCTAACTTGTGATGTTGGTTCAAGATAGAGGGCACAGCCAGAAAGGTAAGCAGGAATCTAAAGAGGGTTATGTAGTTTGCCATTTGGGAAAATTATAACACGCAAAAATGTGCGTATACCGATATTATGAAATCTTAGTCTTTTATGCTTAATTTTTTAAACAAGACCCCTTGACAAAGCTTCGGGATGTTAATATAATATCTAGTAGTAAAACCCCAAGAAGGAGGTGGAAGACATGGCAAAGCTGAAACCACTTTACGACAAGATTGTGGTTAAAAGGCAAGAAGAACAAGAACAAAGAACTGCATCAGGAATAATCATACCCGATACAGCCAAAGAAAAGCCTCAAATCGGAGAAGTGGTGGCAGTGGGAGAGGGCAAACGTCTAAACAATGGTGAAATTGCCCCCCTAAGGGTAAAGGTGGGGGACAAGGTTATCTTTAACAAGTATGCGGGCACAGAGATAGAGCTTGACGGTGAAAAGTATCTCATAATGTCTGAAGATGAAGTTTTAGCGATCCTTGAATAAAAACCAAAAGGAGGTGAAGCCATGGCAGCAAAAAGAGTAGTTTATGGAGAAGATGCAAGGGCTAAGCTAAAAGCTGGCGTAGATAAGCTTGCCA
>WYEK01000056.1 GCA_009903855.1 Thermocrinis sp. | reverse complement strand
TGTTGGGCTTTGGGGAAACCATAATCACCTCTTCCACACCTGCCACAACCGCCGGCACCGCGTTCATAAGGACGGTGGAAGGGTAAGATGCCTTGCCCCCGGGCACGTATATACCAACCCTTTCTAAGGGAAAGACCCTCATTCCCAAAAGGATCCCACCCTCTTCCACTAGAAAGGACCTCTCCAGTTGTTTTTCGTGAAACCTCTTTATTCTCTCGTGGGCTACCTCCAAGGCGGTTCTTACCTCCGGCTCAATCTCCTCGTAGGCTCTTTCCAACTCCTCGTAGGGAACCTCCAAGTCCTCTTCCGTTAGCTCTTCCCCATCAAATCTCTTTGTGTATTCCAAAAGAGCAGTGTCTCCCTTCTCCCTTACCTGCTTTATGATCTCCTTGACCACAGGCTCGTACTCTTCCGCCATCACCTCCCCCCTTGCCATAACAAACCTCAACCTGCTGTTAAAACGCCATGCAGAGTTCCTAAGGTCTTCTATTTGCATGGGTAATATATTAAACCATTTAGGATATGTTATAATGTCTTCCTCAAAAGAAAACCAAAGGAGGTGTCAATCGTGCTTAAAAAAGCCCTGGGTTTAGGGTTAATTACAAGTGTGATTGGTTTAGGGGGTGCCATCTCTTATGCAAATGAAACAAAGACTACGGAGAGGCAAATACCAGTTGTGAAGTGCTCTGAGCCAGCATATTCTGTAATGGTAATGGACTTTGATTGCAAGGCATCTGCTTGCCAACAGCCAAATAATCCCAAACTTCTTCCCATATTTGAGGTTCTTACCACAGGAAGCGGAGTGCAAGGGTTAGGGAAGGGAGTATCTACCATGCTGACAAATGCCCTAAAGGCCACCAATTGCTTTAAGATAGTGGATTTGGAACAATACGAGAAGATGAAAAAACTCCTTGAGGTTACTGGACAAAAGGTTCAACCTCCCAAAGTGGATTACATGATAAGCGGTTCTATAACCGCTTTGGAGCTTGAAAGGAGTGGCGGACCTCTCGGTGGTGGTGTTTTCCCACTTTTGGGTGCCATAAGCATTAAAAAGGACAAGGCGGAGCTGGCGGTGGATGTGAATGTGATAAAGCCTGAGACGTTAGAGGTAGCCTATTCTAAGTCTTTTTCTGCAAACTCGGAGAAGACCTCTTGGAGCCTGTTTGGTGCGGGTGCTGGTGGTGGAGGCTTTGGCGGAGCTGGTTGGAGTATAAGCAAAAACCTTTCCCTTGATATGGTAGCAAGGGATGTGGTGGTTCAGGTGGCGAATGCTTTAGCGGAGGCCCTTGCCAAAGACAAAATAGTGGAAAGACCAAAGCCACCAGAGAAAAAAGAAGAGAAGGAAGAGAAAAATCAGGAATAATAGTTCTGAACCTCTTGATTTAAGTTTAAAGCGAGCTATCAGGGGAGGGATCTTGTCTTTTCAATCCCTTTCCTTTTGAGACTATCTTTATATCTTTATAAGATAGGAGGTTACGAAGATGTTAGACTGGGAAAAGCTTCTTGAAGATGATGTTTTTGAGATTGCGGGCAGGCGCTTTAGGTCTCGGCTGATCATAGGCTCGGGTAAGTTCAAGAGCTTCCAGGAAACCAAGGAGGTTTTGGAGGCGAGTGGAGCGGAGATAATTACCGTGGCGGTCCGGAGGGTCAATATTACAGACCCAAACAAAGAAAACCTTTTGGATTACATAGACCCCAAAAAATATTTGATCCTTCCCAACACCGCCGGCTGTTATACTGCAGAGGAAGCTATAAAAACTGCTATGTTAGCAAGGGAGGCTACGGGCATAAACTGGGTTAAGCTGGAGGTGATCGGAGACCAAAAGACACTCTTGCCAGACATGGAAGAGACCTTAAAGGCGGCAAAGTTTTTAGTAAAGGAGGGCTTTGTGGTACTTCCTTACATTTTTGATGACCCTGTCTACGCCAAAAAGTTTGAAGATGTGGGCTGTGCGGCGGTGATGCCCTTGGCAGCGCCCATAGGCTCTGGGCTCGGGCTTCAAAACCCTTACAACATAATGTTCATAAAAGAGGCAGTTTCTGTGCCCGTTATAGTTGATGCGGGTATAGGTAGCGCCGCAGACATTCCGCCAATCATGGAACTGGGAGCGGATGCGGTTTTGACGAACACCGCCCTGGCAGAGGCTAAGGACCCAATAAAGATGGCAGTAGCCATGAAGTATGCGGTCATAGCGGGCAGGCTATCTTACCTGGCGGGTAGGATGCCCAAGAGAACCTACGCGGTGCCCTCTTCACCTTTGAAGGGTGTTCCATACAAGTCATGATTGATGTGGCGGTGGTGGGGGCGGGTATATCGGGGCTTTCGGTAGCCTTACGCCTCCAAAAGGCCGGGGTTAATGTAAAGGTCTTTGAAAAGGAAGAAAAGGTCGGTGGAAACATACAAACGGAGGAAATAGAGGGATTTTTGTGCGAGTTGGGACCTCAGACCATTTTGGCGGACAAAAAGGTGGAAGAATTCCTCTCCTTGGCGGGCATAAAGCCCTTGTATGCAAGGGAAGAGGCTAAAATAAGATACATCTACAAAAAGGGCAAGCTTGTGCCCTTGCCCATGTCTCCCTTGAGCTTTTTCACCTCTCCCCTACTCTCCTTGAGTGCAAAGCTTAGAGTTCTAAAGGAACCCTTTGTTTCCAAGTCTATAAAGAAGGAAGAGAGCATCGCAGAGTTTGTTAAAAGACGCCTTGGGCAGGAGTTCCTTGACTACATCGTGGAGCCCTTTGTCAGCGGTGTGTATGCGGGGGATGTTAATAGGCTGTCGGTGAAGTATGCGGTCAGAAGGGTCTATGAACTGGAGCAAAGGTTTGGTAGTCTTATAAAGGGTGCAATAGAGCTAAAAGCCCTTGGTCCGGGGGGGAGGCTCATATCCTTTGGGGGTGGAAACCACACCTTACCCTCCCATTTAGCCAAGGCTTTGGATGTGGATGTGGAGAACGTGGTGCTAAAGATCAGAAGAAAGGATGATCATTTTGTGATAGATAGTAGAAAGGGTAAGTTCTCTGCGAGGGCGGTGGTGATTTCTGCACCGGCAACCTCCGCAGGATATTTACTGAGGGAACTCTCTTGGAGCGCAGCCCAGGAGTTTGACAGCATATACTACGCACCGGTGGTTGTTGTTCATGCATACGCAAAGGACTCTATCCCACCCGGCTTTGGCTTTTTGGTGCCAAGGAAGGAGGGCAAAAGGATCCTTGGCGTGCTTTTTTCCTCTAACATCTTTGAAGGAAGAAAGGGAAACCTCTTAACCATCTACTTGGGCGGTGCCACGGACCCACAGGTGGTAGAAGAGGACGATGAGCTAATAAGCGCTACCGTGGAGAAGGAACTTAAGGAAATTTTGGGTGTAGATGTAAACATTTTGAAGATCACCAAGTGGAAAAAAGCCATCCCACAGTATAATTTGGGCTACGGCAAATTTTACGAATTGGCGGAGACCTTGGAAAAGGAACACCCGGGCCTCTTTTTAACGGGAAACTATCTGAGGGGTGTTTCTGTGGCGGACTGCATCAGAAATTCAGAAGAAGTAGCAAACAGGGTTTTGGAGTTTCTCTGATGCCTTTGTTTCCAGCCTTTATAGACTTGAAGGACAAAAGAATTTTGGGGCGGTAGCGGTAGATAGCATAGAACTCCAAAGGATGTTGATAAACTTTTATAGGAGGCGTACAGGCTAAGGTTCTCTATGAAGAGGGGAAGGAGAACGCAAAGGGTCTCAAAGGAATTTTTAGAGAAAAGGATGGAAGGATGCGATACAGAGTAAGCTTAAAGCTGTGGGAAATGAACGAAATGGAAAATATGGAATACGAAGAATCAGAACAGTTTGCTGGCTTTGAAGAAGACCCAACGGATGTATACAAAGGGTATGTGCCAGAAGAGTTTACCATAGCCTTTGTGGATGGAATAAGGCGCATAGACCACAGTGCTTATGTGTGGGACGAGTCAAAAAACTCATCGTATGAGGCAGTCTTTGCCACTCTGTCTGCTGGCGCTATCATTCTCAAGCCAAAAAGTATAAACCTTATAGAGCATTCCTTCTGCATGCAGAGGGTCAGAAGGGTCTTTCTGGTAAAGGGCGATATAGAAGAAACCTCTTTCTCCGGATTGGACTATGAGGTTAAAAAGCTTTTAGAGGATAGAGAGCTGTCCCTTGAGTTATTAAGGCTACTCAGAAGGGAGGAAGTAAATACTGCAAGGGAAGTTTGGAAAAAGATAGAGCCTCAGCTGTTGGTTTGCGATGGTACTTTGACCAGTGAGCACAGGGATATCACCTGCGTGGGCTTCGTAAAAACCATAAAAAGGCTCTTTATAAGCAGAGAGTATGCCCACCTTCTTCAAAACCTAAAAAAGGGCCACCGCACACCACTTATAAGGGTACACTCCCAAAGAAAGATAGAGGAGCAGGCAAAGCTTGATAAATACACCTGGTATGTAAAATTAGCAGAGGGAGAGGGAATTGGCACCTTGGCAAGGCTGGAAGCCTCTGGCAATTTACCAAAGGAAAGGGTTAAGGAGCTTGCGGACTTAACTGCGGGAGTCCTGCCTATGTTTGCCAGTGCACCCTTTCAGGACCCAAGGTCACCGCAGAATTTATTACCCATAAAGGTTTTGGAAAACACACTCAGAAAACATCTTGGAGCACCAGACATAGCAAGAAAAAGACTTCAGGAAATCTTTTTAAATGCTTGAGGTGGTCCTGCCCGTAATAGGTGGCAAACTTCTAAAACACCTTGGTGTTTTCCAAAAGGAGCAAGAGAAGGTCCTTATAAACTATGTAATGTACTTTGCCCTTCCTATCCTCGCCTTTAAGGCGGGACACCAGGTCAAGCTTGGGTTGGAGGTTATAAAAATCTCCAGTTTGGCTTGGGCTTCAATAGTTTTATGTATGTCAGTGGCATACATTATAGCCCGGCTTTATAAGCTTTCTAACAAAGACCTGAGAACCTTTCTTTTGGTTTCCTCCTTCGGAAATACTGCCTTTTTGGGCTACCCTTATGCCTTTAGCTACTTTGGACAGGAAGGACTGCAAATCGCCATCATTTACGACAATTTGGGTTCTTTTTTGATGGTTTCCTTTTTGGGAGTTATGGTCGCAAGTGGAAAGCCAGACTTAAAGGAAGTTTTCCTTTTTCCTCCCTTCTTGGGCTTAGTCTTTGGCTTTGCCCTTAGGGGAGTTCCTTTGCATCCCAGCTTAGATAAAGCCTTAAACTTTGTTGACCACTCCACTTTGCCGGTAATCCTCTTTGCCCTTGGACTCAGTATAAACCTTAGTGGTATAAGGGATCACTTAAAGCTATCTTTGCTTGCCATTCTCATAAAGGTCTCTGTTTCTGTCTTTGCGGTCTATTTGGTGGGAAGATTTATGGAGCTCTCTCCCGTTGCCTTCAAGGTTTCCCTGTTGGAGTCTGCCATGCCACCTATGGTGTTCTCTGCGGTGCTTGCCCTAAGGTATAACCTTAATCCAAGCCTTGCCTTTGCCACCGTGGGGCTTGGTATTGCTTTGAGCTTTTTATATGTGCCTCTTATGGTCAAATATTGCGGGGGCGGGATTTGAACCCGCGACCTTCGGGTTATGAGCCCGACGAGCTACCAGGCTGCTCCACCCCGCGTATGTAAATAAAAATTATAACTCAACTAAATCAAGGGACACCTCAGAGAGCACCTCACCCACACCCTTTAAAACTGCCACCATGTTTTCAAGCCTCACTCCAAACTTGCCCGGTAGGTATATACCCGGCTCAATGGTAAAAATCATCCCCTCCTCTACGGGTTCCTCAGCCCCCTTTCCTTTGTAATAGAGCCTTGGGTGTTCGTGAATTTCTATACCCACACCGTGCCCTGTGCTGTGGGTAAAGTATTTGCCAAAGCCTTTCTTTTTTATGTACTCCCTTGCGGTTCTGTCTATTTCACCTATGGGAGTTCCCACCTTTACCTTCTCCAAGGCAAAGAGGTGGGCATCCTTGACCACTTGATAAACTTTTTTAAATTCATCGTCTGCCTTTCCCAAGTAGATAGTTCTGGTAAAATCCGTGCAGTAGTCCTTGTATAGAATACCCATATCTATCAACAGAGGTCCTTTTTGTTCTATCCTTCTCTGGGAAGTTTCCCAGTGAGGAACCGCAGAACCCTCTGCAAAGGCAACTATGGCAGGAAAGCTCTCGCCCATTGCACCCATCTCAAAGGTTCTTCTAACTATAAAACCTCTCAGATCCAGCTCCGTCATCCCCGGCTTCACAAACTCAAGCAGTTCCCTGTAAATTTGGTCAGCCTTTAAAACCCCCTCTTTCATTATCTTTATTTCCTCAGGACTTTTTACAGCCCTCAGTTTTCCAAGAAAGTTGCTAAAGCCCACCCATTGGACGTCCCTTGAGCGTAGAGATTTTCTAAAGGCACAGCTTACCCTGTCCTCCTCGTAACCCACCCTTTTTATTCCCAGCTTTTTTATAGTTTGCTTTATAGTCCTATACATGGAAGATTTTACCAAAACCACCTGCCATCCCTCCCTCAAAGTTCCCTTTGCCCTCTCGTAATACCGAGCGTCTGTAAAAAGGTAAAAGCCTTCCTTAGTGGCAAGCACGTAGGCGTTGGAGGACCTAAAACCAGAAAGGTAAAGCACGTTTGCCTGAGAGCTAAAAAGGAATCCTTCCAAACCCTTTTCCTCAAGAAGCCCTATAACCTTCCTTTCCCTCATAGCATTCTCCTGTATTTGCATACAGTCCTACGGGAAAGCTCTATGCCCTTTTCCTTCAAAAGCTCCGCCATTTTGGCATCGCTGAGCTTACCGTGTTTTTGAAGGATCTCCTTCATTGCCCTAAGGACCTGCTCCCTGCTGTAGCCTCCCTTGGACCTCCTTTGAAAGAATAACCTAAGAGGATAGATCCCGGTGGGTGTTTTAACGTATTTGTTGGACACGAGTCTGCTTATAACGGAGACGCTAACGCCAAGCTTTTGTGCAACTTCTGTTAGCTCCAAAGCTTTAAGAGGACCAACCCCCAACAGAAAGTCCTCCTGCCTTTCTACCATCAGGTTTATGCATCCTCGCAAAAGATTTCTCCTCAAGTCCAGCAGTTTTTTCCACCAGAGGGCTCTCTCTTTCTCTTCCCTTTCTCCCTCTTGGACCTCAAAGTCTATAAAATCATCCATCAAAATTATCAGCCAACCGTCCTGATCCCTCTCAAGGATCACATCCACACTGCCCACCTTGTAAGGGCTCTGCTCTCCTTCAAAGGGCGTTAACCTCAGCCGGGTAGCAATGTCCTTTACCCTTTGATCTCCCACACCTGTCTTTAGAAACTCCAACACCTTCTGACAGAGCTCTGGCTCCTCTGGATAAAGCT
>WYEK01000051.1 GCA_009903855.1 Thermocrinis sp. | reverse complement strand
GGCAGGAGATGGTCATGCCTGGGGACAATGTGGAGCTTGAGGTGGAGTTGATAAAGCCTGTGGCTATGGAGGAAGGTTTGAGGTTTGCTATAAGGGAAGGTGGTAAGACCGTCGGTGCAGGCGTCGTTACAAAAATACTTGATTGAGGTGTGAAAAATGGCAGCAGCAAGAGAAGTTGTAGTCTTAGCATGTACCGAGTGTAAGAGGAGAAACTACTCCACCACAAAGAACAGACAGAAGAAACCCCAAAGGTTGGAGCTTAGGAAGTACTGCAAGTGGTGCAAGAAGCATACATTACACAGAGAGGTTAAATAGGGGCACTAGCTCAACTGGCAGAGCGCGGGACTCCAAATCCCGCGGTTGGGGGTTCGAGTCCTCCGTGCCCCGTATGGAGAAAAAATGGAAAGGATAAAGAACTTCCTGAGGTCCGTAAAGCAAGAGCTTGATAGGGTATCGTGGCCCAGCAAGGATTTAGCCATAAAGGCAACAATTAGCGTTATAATATTTGCCCTTGTAATTGGTACCTACCTTTGGATCTTAGACATTGTCTTTGTTAGAATTATTAACTTTCTACTATCTTTGAGGGGTGGCTAATGGGTGAATATAAATGGTATGCCCTGCAAGTGGAAGCGGGAAAGGAGGCTACCGCCAAGGAGAACCTTCTGAAGGTATTAGCTTTGGAAGGGCTTTCTCACAAGGTGGAGGAGGTTATAGTTCCCGCAGAGGAAAAGGTGGTCATAAAAACTATGGGAAAGGAAAAATACAGGCTTTCCCTGCGTGGCAACAATAGAGACATAAGCGTGCTTGGGAAAAAAGGTGTTACCACCTTTAGGATAGAGAACGGAGAGGTTAGGGTTTTGGAAAGCGTAGAGGGAGACCTGTGCGTAGAAGCACCTCCTATATCAAAGCCCGGGCAAAAAATAGTGTGCAAGGAGAACAAAACGGAAGCAAAAATTATTTTGGAATCCAAAATGTTCCCGGGTTATCTACTTATAAAGGCAGACATGGATGATACACTCTTGAGGGCAATAGAAAAGACACCACACGTCTATAGGCCTGTTTTGGTGGGCGGAAGGGTTGCCTCTTTGGATGAAAAGGAGGTGGAAAGGATCATAGCCTTTGTGAAGAAGGGCGTAAGACCTACGAGAATTCTCTTTGAGAAGGGCGACCAGGTTAGGGTCATAGAAGGACCCTTTATGAACTTTACCGGCACTGTGGAAGAGGTTCATCCAGAAAGAGAAAAGCTAACAGTTTTGATCAGCATATTTGGTAGGCTAACACCTGTTGAGCTAGATTTCTCTCAGGTGGAAAAGTTGTGATATAATGTTATATTCTCTTTGGAGGTAGGTAATGGCTAAGAAGGTAACTGCGGTTGTGGAGCTGATGTTGCCCGCTCAGCAAGCTACACCTGCACCTCCCGTTGGTCCAGCCCTCGGTCAGCACGGTGTGAACATAATGGAGTTTGTCAAGCAGTTCAACGCGGCAAGCAAGGACTTTGAACCCGGCACTGTGGTGCCCGTCGTGATCACCATATACCAAGACAGAAGCTTCACGTTCGTTATGAAGACGCCCCCTGCTTCTTATCTTCTCAAAAAGGCGGCAAAGGTTCAAAAGGGTTCGGGAGACCCCAAAAGACAAAAGGTAGGTAAGATCACTGTGGAACAGCTTAGAGAGATCGCTAAAATGAAGCTAAAGGACATGAACACCACAGACCTAAACGCCGCCATGAGAACCATTGCGGGCACTGCCAAAAGTATGGGTATAGAAATAGAAGGTTGGAAGGAGTGAGCTATGAAGAGGGGAAAAAGATATTTAAAGTGCCTTGAGCTCTATGACAGAAACAAACTTTACTCAGTAGAGGAAGCTGTTCAGATTTTAAAAAAGCTCCACGCAGAGTGTGGTCCAAAGTTTGACCAGACGGTGGAGCTTGCCATGAGGCTCGGTGTGGACCCCAAGTATGCGGACCAGATGGTAAGGGGTTCTGTGGTCTTACCCCATGGTTTGGGTAAAGAAATCAAGGTCTTGGTTCTCGCGGAGGGTGAAGCCCAAAAGATTGCAAAGGAAGCAGGCGCAGACTATGTGGGTGGTGAGGACCTTATAAACAAAATCCTCAAAGAGGAGTGGGTAGACTACGATGTGGTTATAGCGGTTCCTGAAATTATGCCGAAGGTGGCAAAACTTGGAAAGCTCTTGGGTCCAAGGGGTTTAATGCCAAACCCTAAAACGGGTACCGTTACCACTAACGTAAAGCAGGCAATAGAAGAGGCAAAGAAGGGTAGGGTGGAGTTCAAGGTAGACAAAACTGGTAATGTGCACATGCCCATAGGGAAAATTTCCTTTGATGAGAAAAAGCTCATTGAGAACGCATACACCGCTATAGACGCAGTGGTGAAGGCAAAACCACCGGGTGCAAAAGGTCAGTACGTGAGGAGTATTACCCTGTCTGCTACCATGTCCCCGGGTGTTAAGGTGGATACCGCCCTCACCCTCAGAAAGCTTCAGGAGGTGGCTGCATGAGGAAAAGTTGGCAAGCGAAAGCTGAGTTGATAAACAGCTACAAGGATAGGCTACAGAGGGCGCAGTTAGTAATCTTCTTCAACTACTCGGGTATAGATGCGTACCCTCTCACACAGCTCAGGGCTGAGCTCAAGGCCATGAACGGTGAGCTTGTGGTGGGTAAAAATACCCTCTTTTACAGGGCTTTTATGGACACCGCTGTGGCAGACCATAGAGATGTGCTTGTGGGACCAACTGCCTTAGTCTTTGCTTACAAGGATCCTGTGGTTATTGCCAAGAAGATCTTTGAAGTTTCAAAGGAGCTGAACAAAGAAAACCCCCTTGCCAAAATAAAGGGTGGTTTTATGGGGGGTAGGTTTTTAAAGCCACAGGAAGTACAAGCACTTGCAGAGTTGCCCCCAAGGGAAGTATTGCTTTCCAAGCTTATGGGTACTTTGCAAGCTCCTTTGATGAACTTTATCTTAGCCCTCAAGGCTATGCCCCAAAAGCTTGTACTTACCCTAAAGGCAATAGAAGAAAAGAAAAAATCTTAATAAGGAGGTATAAAGATGCCAGCACTTACCATTGACGAAATAGTAGAAGCTATAGGCAACATGACCCTTTTGGAAGTTGCCGAGCTTGTAAAGAAGCTGGAAGAGAAGTTTGGAGTATCAGCCGCCGCTGTGGTGGCAGCAGCACCAGCAGCAGTAGCCGGAGCTCCAGCAGGTCCCGCACCTGCCGCTGAGGAAAAGACAGAGTTCACTGTGATTCTAAAGAGCGCAGGTGCTAACAAGATAAACGTGATCAAGGTAGTTAGGGAGATCACGGGGCTTGGTCTCAAGGAGGCAAAGGACCTGGTGGATTCTGCACCCAAGCCTGTAAAAGAAGGTGTATCAAAGGAGGAGGCAGAAAACATAGCCAAGAAGCTCCAAGAGGCAGGAGCAGAAGTAGAGATAAAGTGAGAGTTTTAATTTCAAAACTTTTTTGTGAGCTTATACCCCCTTTTGTAAAGGGGGTATTTTGTTTTAAAAACACCCAAGGGGTAAAGGCATGAGAAAGAACTTAGCCCTTCCAAGGAAGTTTTTTGGCAAAAGGGAAGAACTCATCAATCCTCCTCACCTTCTTACTGTACCAAAGGAGTCCTTTGAGTCCTTCATCCAGTTTAAAAAGTCTCCTCACAAAAGGGAACCAAAGGGATTGGAGTACGTCTTCAGAACATCCTTTCCTATGAAAGATCCCGATGAGAAGATCATCATTGAGTATTTAGGATACGAGATTGGGGAGTGGGAATGCAACAGATGCGGCTACAAAGCGTACTCAGACCCAAACTTTTTGGGAGGATATGATGTAGACTGTCCCAAGTGTGGTTCAAAGCTGGTATATAAGGAAAAATTCACTGAGGAAGACTGTAAGTTAAAGGGCTTTACCTACTCTGCTCCTCTTAGAGTTTTGGTAAGACTCAGAACAAAGACAAAGAAGGGGGAAAGAGTAAGCGAGCCCAAAAAGGTATACTTCGGCGAAATACCCCTTATGACCGAAAAGGGCTCTTTTATTATAAACGGTACCGAAAGGGTTGTGGTAAATCAGCTTATACGTTCTCCGGGTGTGTTCTTTGAGGAGAAGGAGGAAAGGCAAAAGGAAACAACCATAGTACGTATGCTCTATAGGGCAAGCATAATCCCAGACAAAGGCTCTCGGATAGAGTTCGAGCTTTCCAGTACCTCCGACATACTAACCGTCAGGATAGATAAGAAAAAACTAAGCGCTGGCTCATACGTTTTCAGAGCCTTTGGCTTGGAAACTGCCTACCAAATTCTAAAAGCCTTCTACCCAGAGACAAAGGGATTCTTTGTTAGAGGCGGAAGCCTCTTTGAAGAAACAACCGGTGAGGAGTATAAACCCGAAGATTTAGAGGGTCATTACATCTTTGCCGTACTCAGATACAGGGGGATCTTGGAAGGTAAGGGTGTAGAGGAAGAGTTCATAGAGGAAAGATACATAGAAAGTGTGGAAATCTTAGAAAGGCTATTAAGAGACGACAGAATTCAGATAGACCATGTATGTGCAGTGCCTCGGGAAAGCGTAATAAAGAGCCCCTATGATAAATACATTGTGGAAACGCTCATAGCAGAATGTATGCCAAGAGATCAGGGAATGAGCCAGATAAGACTGCCTTCCAAGTTCAGGCTTTCAGACATAGCGCTGATAGATATATACAAGAAACTGCGGGCAGTAGAGCCCATGATTATGGAACTGGAGCACCTCGTAAGCAGGGCAAGGACCCACTTTGAGCTCTACTTCAAAGACATCACCCGCTATGACCTATCTAAGGTTGGTAGGGTAAAGCTCAACGCCAAGGTTCATAAGGTCCCCAAGGTTCTGAAGCCCGCAGATTTGGAAAGGTTAAGCTCCCTTCCACCTTTGGCGGTAATTTTGGAAGACGGAAGGGAGGTCCCCGCTACCGAGGAACTCCTTAAAGAACTCTTTAAAGAGAAGACGGAAGTTAGGGTAAAGGATTACACGGAGGGAGAGGCGAGGTTCCTGAATGCTTTAGACCTTATTAATGTGGTCAAATATCTCATAGATCTTAAACACGGAAGGCAGAAAAAGGATGATATTGCTTACCTTGGCAACAGAAGGGTGCGGGCAGTAGGCGAGCTCTTAGAAAACCAGTGCAGAATAGGAATTGCCCGTATGGAAAAATACTTCAGGGATCGTTGTACGGTGGTCAGCCCAGAGGATCCCAACCTTAAACCTCAAGACCTTTTACAACCGAGGTATTTGACTGCTGTCATTTATGACTTTCTAAAGGGTGGAACCCTATCCCAATACTTAGATAACACAAACCCGCTCTCCGCTACCACCCACAAAAGAAGGCTCTCTGCGCTGGGTCCCGGTGGTCTTACCCGAGAGAGCGCCAAGTTTGAAATAAGGGACGTCCATCCCTCCCACTACGGAAGGATCTGTCCCATTGAAACACCAGAAGGCCAAAACATAGGTTTGGTAACTTCTTTGACCGTGTATGCCCAGCTCAACGAATATGGCTTTATCATCACTCCATACAGAAAGGTAGAGAACGGAAAGGTAACAGACAAAGTGGAATACTTGGCTGCTTACGAGGAGGAGAACTTTGTAATAGCCCAATATACTCCGTACGCAGAGGATGGTACCCTTCTGGCGGACAGAGTTTATGCGAGGTATAAAAACGAAATTCAAATAGTACGTCCGGAGCAAGTCCATTACATGGATGTTTCTCCAAGACAGGTGGTTTCTGTGTCTTCCTCTTTGATTCCTTTCCTTGAGCATGACGACGCAAACCGGGCTTTGATGGGCTCCAACATGCAAAGGCAGGCGGTGCCCTTGATATTCACTCAGGCACCCCTGGTGGGCACCGGTATGGAGAAGGTCGTAGCCCGGGACAGCGGTGCAGTAGTGATTGCAAAGAGAGGCGGTGTAGTAGAAGAGGTGGATGGCAAGAGGGTCGTCATAAGGGTAAATCCAGACGAAATTGATTTCAAAGACCCCACAGACATCGGCATAGACATATATGAGCTTGAAAAGTTCAAGAGGACCAATCAAAATACCTGTATAAATCAAAGACCTTTGGTAGTAAAGGGACAGAAGGTAAAGAAGGGAGATATTTTGGCGGATGGTCAATCTACCTACAAGGGAGAACTAGCCCTTGGAAAGGATGTGCTCGTTGCCTTCATGCCGTGGAGAGGTTACAACTTTGAGGACGCCATCGTTATCTCTGAACGTCTGGTAAAGGATGATGTGTATACGTCCATCCACATTGAAGAGTTGGAAGTGGAGGCAAGGGAAACCAAGCTGGGTTACGAAGAGATCACCCGTTCTATCCCCGGGGTACCGGAGAGGGCCCTTGCCCACTTGGATGAGTTTGGCATCGTAAAGATCGGCACCTACGTTAAGCCCGGAGATATACTGGTTGGAAAGGTCACTCCCAAGGGCGAGAGCCAACTCACTCCAGAGGAAAAGCTATTGCAGGCGATCTTTGGAGAAAAATCTAGGGATGTAAAAGATACATCCTTGAGATGTCCGCCCGGTGTTGAGGGTGTTGTGGTGGATGTTAAGGTCTTTGCCAGAAAGTTGGGAGAGAAGAGAAATTATCTGGCGGAGCATGTGGAAAGGCAGGAAAGGGAAGAGCTTTTAGCGGACCTAGAGAGAAAGAAAAGGTTGATTGTGGAAGGCAGGAATGCCTTTGTTAAAAGCTTGGTGCTTGGAAGGACCTTAGACAAGGAGATCGTCATAAAGAAAAAGACCTATCCCGCAGGCACTGTCATTGACGAGCAAACCTTTGATGTTCTCCTTAACTACATAATCACCAAGCCTGAAAACTTGTTTGATGATCCAGAACTGTGCGAGAAGATAAGGGAAGTTAGAGATAGGACAAAGGCGCAGGTGGATATGCTCACCAAGATCTACGAGGAAAAGCTTGAAGCCATAGGCAAAAAGAGCGAACTGCCTCAGGGAGTTATCACCTTAGTTAAGGTGTATATAGCCCAAAAGAGAAAGATCAAAGTGGGCGATAAAATGGCAGGAAGACACGGAAACAAGGGTGTGATCTCGGTAGTTCTGCCAGTGGAGGATATGCCCTTCCTAGAGGATGGTACTCCCGTAGATATAGTTCTGAACCCCTTGGGCGTGCCATCTCGTATGAACGTAGGTCAAATACTAGAAACCCACCTTGGCTGGGCATGTAAAGAGCTTGGCAAAAAGTTGGGAGAGCTTCTCAAAAACATGGCAGACAGGCAAGAGATAATCAACTTCCTAAAAGAGGTCTACAGCGTGGGAGATACTCCTGATGGACAAAACCAAAGGGCTATAGAAGAATTCCTGAACTCCCTCTCTGAGGAGGAGTTCAAAGCGGTGATAAAGGAATATGCAAAGATGGGTATTCCTATGGC
>WYEK01000049.1 GCA_009903855.1 Thermocrinis sp. | reverse complement strand
AGGTTTGGCTTGGTTTTGATGGTAGTTTTTAGTTTCATAGCTTTATAGATTAATGCCCAGCTCCTTTAAAAGCAAGCTCTTTAAAAGCTCTTGGTCCAAGTTCCTGTGGAACCTACCACCCACCGCTACAGATATTTCTCCCGTCTCTTCGGAGACGATAACCGCTATGGCGTCAGATTCTTCCGATATTCCCAGTCCAGCCCTATGCCTTGTACCGTACTTTCTGGGAATTTCCGAGGACTTAGACAAGGGTAGCACGCAGGACGCATAGGCTATCCTATCTCCCCTTATTACCACCGCACCGTCGTGCAAAGGAGTAAGAGGGTCAAATATGGTGATAAGAAGCTCCACTGAGACTACTGCGTCAATGGTCACACAGCCCTCCAAAAGAGGTTCCAAGTTCTGATTTCTCTCTATCACTATCAGGGCACCTATCTGCCTTTCGGACATAAAAGCACAGGCACGCACTATTCTTTCTACAACCCTTTCCTCCAAAGGTTTGGAAAAGGTTAGCTTGGTAGCCTGACCCAGTTTGCTGAGGGCTTTTCTGATCTCCGGCTGAAAGATCACCACCAAAGAAAAGAGTCCCACCGTCCAGAGTTTTTCAAAGATGGTGGAAACTGTCCTCAGGTCCAGAAGGCTGGACAGAGCCCATATTAGCGCCAGTAAAACCAAGCCCTTGAGTATTTGAATACCCTTTGTGATCCTAAGAAAGTAAAGCACACTATACACGAACAGAGAAGCTCCCAGTATATCCAAAAGGTCCTTGTAGGATATAAGCTCAAAAATCTCCATAGGTCCTTACCGTGTCCAAAAGGGCTAAAAACTCCCTCGTCTCCTTTACGTCGTGCACCCTGACTATGTGGGCACCTTTCACCACTGCGTAGGCGAGGGCACCAAGGCTTCCGTATAGCCTCTCTTTAGGCTCCGTTTTTTTCCTCAAAAGCCCCTCCAACACAAGACCAACAAAGGACTTCCTTGAAACCCCCACCAATATAGGTGCCCCAAAGACCTTGTATTCGTTCAGGCGCTTGAGGATTTCCACGTTGTGCTCTGGAAGTTTCCCAAAGCCTATGCCTGGGTCTATTATAACTTGCCCTTTGTAGCCTAATGCCTTGAGCTTGCCGAGCCTCTCCCACAGCCATCCAATAGATTCATGAACCACATCCTCATAGACTATGGGCATACTCTTCCAATCCTCCGGTCTTCCTTTTATGTGGTTGAGAACATAAGGGCATTGATACTGAGAGACCACTTCAAACATTCTTGGGTCAAAGGTTCCCCCGCTTATGTCGTTTATGATATCTGCGCCCTCTTCAAGGCAAACTTTAGCAACCTCCGCCTTGTATGTATCCACCGAGATCCAGACCTTTGGAAGCTCTTTTCTCACCTCCTTTAAAACGGGCAGAACTCTCTTTAGCTCTTCCTCCGCACTGACCCTTTGGGAGCCCGGCCTTGTGGATTCTCCCCCAATGTCTATGATCTCCGCCCCCTCTTCCGCCATCTGCACCGCCCTTTTCACTGCAGAACTTGTCTCTAAGTAAAGCCCACCGTCGGAGAAAGAGTCAGGAGTTACGTTAAGAATGCCCATTATGGCAGTCTTTATGCCCAAGGGCAGGATTTTGTAGTTGAACTGGAGCTTAAAGGACTTTTTCCGATAATTCATAAGTGCTTGCAAAATCTCAAGGGCTAAGTCCTTGTGGAATTGGGAAAGACACCGGCAGAATTCCTTTATTTGGGCTTCTGTGCCCGAAAGGGCAAACCGGTTTTCGTTTTGGTATGCGTGCAAACAACCCTGCCTTGCACACTCAAAGAAAACCTGAGGGTTTATCTGTCTGTTCTCAAAATACAGCACTCTATGGATCCCTTCGTGGCTCCTCTGCTCCGCCTCCCTAAAAAAAACGCCCACCTTGTCCTTTAAAAACCTGTAAAAGTGGTCCTTGTCTCCAAACTCTTTTAGAACCAACATCAAGCTGGCACTTCCTTTAGGAAAAATCTCTTTATATCCAACACAAGGGCGCTTGCCACAAAGATGGAAGACAGGGTCCCCACCACCACACCAACCACAAAGGCAAACATAACGTTAGACAGGGCTGGTCCCCCAAGCACAAAGAGGGCAAAGGATACCACAAGGGTTGTCAGGGAGGTCATCAAAGTCCTTGAAAGGGTTTGGTTTATGGAGATGTTTATCAGACTTTCAAAGTCTGTGCCCTTTCTTAGCCTTAGGTTTTCCCTTATCCTGTCAAAGACTACCACCGTGTCCGTCACTGAATATCCCGCCACAATAAGGAGAGAAGCTATAACATCCAAGCCCACCTCAAACTGGGTGAGAGAGTATGCTCCAACAACTATCAAAACATCGTGGGCTAAGGCAAGGATGGCACCCAAGCCCCAAATGGGTTCAAAGCGGTAAGCTAAGTACAGGAGTATGCCCAAAAGGGCTGTTATTATTGCCCAAAAGGCTTTGTTTCTTAGCTCTTTGCTGACAATACCCCCTATAGTCTCCACCCGTAGGAGTTGATAGTTTCCTAAAGTCTTTAAGGCATTAAGTGCTTTATCCCTTGGCTCATCCACCTTCAGCCTTACGATCACGGTCCCCTGGGCAGTATCTTGCACCTGAAATGCGCGCAATCCAGCGGTTTCCATAGCTTTCCTAACCTCTCCCAAGGGCATTTTCTTTTCAAACCGAACCTCCATAAGAGTGCCACCGGTAAAGTCCAATCCCAAGTTCAAACCCTTCCAAAACAGTAAAAACACAGAAAGTCCAAGAAGAAGCAGAGAGACCCCGTAGGCATAATACCTGAACCTCATAAACTCAATCATTGCAAAGTATAGTTTATCATTAAAAAGGCTTTAGCCCCAAACCCCCGCTATCTCAAAACCACACACCTCACACTTGCCTTCCTTGAGTCTTACCTTTACTCGTTCTCCCAAGTATCCGCTCCTTTCTATAACTGTGTGCCCACAAGAGGGACAGTAAGTAGAGGTTAAGCTTTGGTCTGCGTAGTTCCCCACATACACATATCTGAGCCCCTCCTCCTTTCCTATCTCATAAGCCCTTTTAAGGGTGGATACCGGTGTGGGCGGTAGGTCTCCCATTAGATAGGCGGGGAAAAACCTGGATATGTGCCAGGGAATGTCCGGAGAAAGCTCTCTTATGAACCTTGCTATTGCCCTGATTTCACCTTCTGAATCGTTGTAGCCGGGTATCAGAAGGGTAGTGATCTCTATCCATATACCCAGCTTATAAGCCTTCTCTATTGTTTTTAGAACGGGTTTTAACCTTGCCCCACATATTTTTTGGTAAAAATCATCGGAGAAAGACTTTAGGTCTATGTTCATTGCGGAAAGGAATTGCACAGACCTTTCAAGCACCTCCTCCGTCTCATAACCACTGGAAACGAATATGTTCTTTATGCCCTTCTCATAAGCAAGCTTCATAATATCGTAGGCAAACTCAAAGAAGATCACAGGTTCGTTGTAGGTGTAAGATATGGATGGTATATTAAACCTCTCCGCAATGCTCACAATCTCCTGAGGAGAGTATTCCTCTCCAAAGACACTGTGATTGTTCAGTTTGGGATACTGGGATATCTCCCAGTTTTGGCAAAACTTACAGGACAGGTTGCATCCTACGGTACCTAAGGAAAGGGTGGCAGTTCCGGGAAGAAAGTGATAAAGAGGCTTTTTCTCCACAGGGTCTATGTTCAAGGCTGAAACTAAACCATAAACAGTAAGATAGAGTTCTCCTCCTCTGTTTAGCCTCACTCCGCATTTGCCATACTCTCCCTCCTTTAAAACGCACCTTTGCATACATGCCTTACAGAGCACCTTTTGGTCCTTCTTCTCCGACATCCAAGCTATCGTCATCATCTGAATTAAATTTATCCTTGTGAAGGTAAGAAAGCCTGCGGTGGCGGGGAGTTTTTATCCAAAGGACCCAGAGACTCTGAAAAGCTTGGTGGATAAGCTATTGGAAAAGAACACCACAGAAGAGCCTGTTGGGGTTATATCTCCCCATGCGGGATATATATACAGTGGCAAGGTGGCGGGAAAGGTCCTTGGGCTTCTGGGTGGAAAAGAACTAAGGGTACTGCTGGTGGGACCATCGCACTTTGTGGATTTTGAAGGTATATCCTTCGGTGATTACCAAGTTTTTGAAACACCCTTGGGAAAGGTAAAGGTGGATCGGGAAAGAATTGAAGAGTTCTTGAGGCTATACCGGTTGCCCCACGCCTTGGACAATAGACCCCATATGTGGGAACATTCTTTAGAAGTTCAACTACCCTTCTTGCAGAGACTTTCTCCAAACTTAACCATAGTGCCCATTGTTTATGGTAGGATTGACCCGGAAACTTTAGCGGAGTTTATGGAATTCTTCTTAGAGGATGACACACACTTTGTGGTAAGCTCTGACTTAAGCCATTACTACCCGGAGGAGATCGCAAGGTGGATAGATGAACACTGCCACAGGGGTATTGTTGAAGGAGATAGGGAAAGTCTAAAAAGATGCGAAGCTTGTGGTAAGGTTGGCATCCTTGCATCTCTCATAATAGCCCAAAGGAGAAAGCTAAAGCCCAAGCTGATAGCTTACGACACCTCCGCCTCCGCCTTTGGAGATAAAAAGGCGGTGGTAGGCTATGGAGGTTATGCCTTTTTCCAATAGGCTTATATTTAAACCCATGGAGCTGAAAATCCAACAACTCAAGGAACTCTATGAAAAAGATTTCCTCCTTTGGTTGGAAGAGAATTTAAAGCTTTTGGAAAACAGAGAATACGACCTGGTGGATTGGGAGAACCTTTTGGAGGAAATAAGGGATATGGGACAGAGGCATTTGGATGCAGTCATAAGTCAAATGGCCCGGATTATGGAGCACCTCTACAAGTGGGAAAACTACAGATACAGGGATTACGTGGGAAATAGTTGGATAAATAGTATCATCAATGCCAGGAAAGTTCTAAGAACACTCTTCTTCAGGTATCCTTCCCTGAGGGCAAAGGCTCAAGACAAAGAGAACCTGCAAACCGCTTGGAAGGTGGCGGTATATAACCTTATAGATTGGTTTGAAAAGCCCACAAACCACGACCTTGCCAAAAAATACTTTGGGAGAATTCCCACCGAAAAAGACTTTCCTAAAGACTGCCCTTACACCTTTGAACAGATACTTGAATACAAACCTTGGCTGAAGGATAAAACTTAGCCTTAAAATATTTCCCTCCCATGAAGGCACCTCTAAGCTGGCTTGCGGAGTTCGTGGATTTAAAAGGACTATCCCCGGAGGAGATAGCCCAAGGGCTCACCCTGAAGAGCGTGGAAACCTCCGTGAACGTGTGGGAACAATCGGTAGAGGGAGTAGTCTTTGGAAAGGTTCTAAAGGTAGAAAACCATCCGCAAGGGCAAGAACTAAAGGTCTGCAAGGTGGATGTAGGAAATGTGGTGCAGGTGGTCACAAGGGACCAAGAAATAAAAGAGGGGGATGGTGTGCTGGTAGCACTACCGGGGGCAAGGGTGGGCGATAGGGTTATTTCTAAAAGAGACTTCTCTGGTGTGGTTTCTGAGG
This sequence comes from Thermocrinis sp., assembly GCA_009903855.1. GTDB lineage: Bacteria > Aquificota > Aquificia > Aquificales > Aquificaceae > Thermocrinis. Next base: position 2,049 of record WYEK01000049.1, on the reverse strand, counting down.
GTATGCTCCTTTCTGCGCAGGAACTTGGTTTGGAGGATAGTAGTCAGGGAGTTCTTGTGATTGAAGAAAAGTTCAGCCCCGGAACGCCCGCCAAGGAGGTCCTTGGTTTTGGTGAGTATGTTTTGGAGGTGGAAATCACCCCCAACAGGGGAGACCTGCTGAGCATCTTAGGTCTTGCCAGAGAGATCTCTGCCCTGTTTGATTTACCCTTAAAAGAGCCACAAGACAAAACCTTTGAGGACTTTGGTTCGGTGGAAGTGCGTGTAGAGGACCCAGACTGCAAAAGATACAGGGCGGTGTTGATAGAAGGAGTACAGGTAAAGCCCTCTCCCCTCTGGCTCAGGCGTAGGCTCTGGCAGTGTGGAATAAAGAGTATAAACAACGTGGTGGATATAACCAACTATGTGATGTTAGAGAGGGGACAGCCTTTGCATGCCTTTGACTGGGAAAAAATAGAGGGTCCGGTGGTAATAAGGAAGGCAAAAAAGGGAGAAAAGATCAACACCCTTATGGGTGTGGAGAAGGAGCTTTTGGAGGAAAACTTGGTCATAGCGGACGGTAAAAAGGTCCTTGCCTTAGGGGGTGTTGTGGGAGGTTTGGAGAGCGGTGTCAGAGAGCATACAAAAAGCATTCTCCTTGAGGGTGCATACTTTGAGCCCTTTAGGGTAAGAAGGTCTGCCAAGTCTTTGGGTGTGCAAACGGAGAGCTCTTACCGATTTGAGAGGAATGTGGATATACAGTCTCTAAAGAAACATCAAGACAGGGCGGTAGGTTTGATCCTCCAGCTGGCGGGCGGTGAAGTGAGGGCGGTAAAGGATATCTACCCCCAACCTTACGAACCCAAGAGAATCTTTCTCTCCTTTGGAAAGTTCAAGAGGTACGCAGGGGAAGAGTTGGACCCAGAGGGTGGGCTAAAGGTTCTGCAAAAACTTGGTTTTGATGTGAGTGTGCAGAATTGTGGCTTTGAGGTGCTGGTTCCAGCCTTCAGAAGCTTTGACGTGCAGGGAGATGCGGATATAGTGGAGGAACTTTTAAGGGTAAAGGGCTACGACAATCTTAGGACAGAACGTCTTTTTGTCCCCTCCAAGCCAAAGGTGAAGGATAAGCTGGAGAGGGAGATAAAAAATTTCCTGAAGGTAAGAGGCTTTTTTGAGGTGCTCAACTTTTCCTTTGAGGGAAAAAGGCTCTATGAAACCTTGGGTCTAAAAAGCCCAACCCTTGAGATCATCAATCCCCTGGTAAAAGAGGAAAGGTTCCTGCGCACATCCTTAATCCCATCCCTGATCAACTCCTACCTAAGAAACAGAAGGAAATTTATCCAACAGATAGCCCTCTTTGAGGTGGGTAAGGTATTTTTTGAAGAGGGAGAAGGTAAAAGGCTTGGCATACTTTCCAACATGCATACTCTACAGGAGTTTAGGAGCTTGGTCTCAGACCTCCTGCACTCAGTGGGGGTTTTGCACACCTCTCAGTGGTCCAAACTTCCCTTTTTACATCCAAACCTACAGGTTAGCCTTTGGGTAGAAGGAGAGGAAACCGGCTTTTTAGGACTTTTGAACCCCCTAATACAACGAGAGCTGGACATAAAAGAAGAAGTGTTGATAGCGGAGTTGGACCTTGATAGGCTCAAGCCCAAGAGGGCTCAGTATGTGCCCTTTTCCAACTATCCGCCGGTGGTCAGGGACATTACCCTGGTTATGGACAAAGGGCTATCGGTGGATAAATTAATTATGCATATAAGGAAGCTGGAAGAGGTGGAAGACTTGAAGGTGGTTAGCGTTTGGACAGATGAGCGCGTGCTTGGGGAAGGCAAGAAAAGTGTTAGCTTTAGACTCTTTTTGAGAAGCTTGAAAGGTAGTTTATCTGACGAAGAAGCCAACCAATTGGTCTTTGGGTTGGTGGAGGATTTAAAGAGAGAGTTTGGTGTTAGCTTAAGGTAAAACAAGCCTGCCCTGCTCGTAGGTGGAGAGGACTAAATTGGGGTCCACAAGGTGAGCCAATAGGGAGTCCGGGCTCCGGGGCTGTCCCACCGAGGACGTCCCGGGAGGA
>WYEK01000019.1 GCA_009903855.1 Thermocrinis sp. | reverse complement strand
TGTTTGCCCTTTCGGGCACAAGGTAAGTGTTTTCCTGAGACTTAACCACGGGTGCAACTATAAAAAGTGCCATAATCAGCATAAGTTTTTTCATAGCAAACCTCCCTAAATAGGTTATGAAATAGATTATAAACCAAATTTAACTATCCCAATCGGAACCACTCCAGCTATCCCACGAACTACTTCCCCAATCATCAGACCCACTTGAAGTCCAATCATCCCAATTAGAACTGCTCCAATAGTCGTCAAAAATGCTTGACCGATTATCGTCATCGTGGCATATATGGTAGTATATGTTTCCCGGAAGATGACAATAAGACGGGTCTGTGTAAATATCATAGTCATAGTGGGAACTTGTTGAATCATTATCCCAAAAGCTTGAACTGAAGGAACTATCAGCAGACCAATCATTATAGCTATCATCTACCGAACTATGCTTTCTCATCCTGTCTTCCTCGTCCTCAATAGGAACAAGATTGGATTGGTCTTCTTGCTGTTTTTGAATTAACGGATAGCTTGGCGGTTTAATGGCAGACATCTCACTGTTTATTCTCCATGCAAGGAGTATTAGGGCGATGATTAGAAGGATTATCCACTCCATTACTTAAACCACCCGTACCCTTTGCGCTTCTTGCTTCCTACTCCAAAGTTTTTAAGTCCCACTTCAAGCAATTTCCTTGCAGTTTCCAACAAAAGTTTTTCTTCATTATCTTCCATTGGTTCAAGAGGTGCAAGTCCTAAGTTGAACTCAAAGACTATACCCTCTTTTAATGCTAAAAAGTGTATGGGATTAGGACTTAACCAATCGGCAGGTGCTTTACCCGATTGGTAATAGTCTCCATAATGGGAGTTCATAATGTCTGCTTCAAAATGTTCTGATGGATTAAAATCAACAGGGTAAGCATCAAAGAATATTACCTGCCCTCTTCTTTTTTTAGAACCAAAGATTTTTCTAAAGGTCTCCACCGGGTTTTCTATAGTGTAATTGTCTAAAATTATGCTAATTTTCTCTGGGATTTGATAGGATATGCCTTCAGCTTCCTCTGAAAGCCCTTCCTCTATTTTGGAAGGGTCAAACTTTCCTTTTATAGCCTCTGCCACTGAGAATATAAAAACAGCCCTTGCAAGTCCTTTTAAAGTCTCTCCGGGAATGTAAGGAATGCCATAAACATGGTGGAACATAAATCCGTTTTCAATAAAGGATGGATAGCCTGCTCCGATTACAAGTCTGTATGCGGTTTTTAGCCTGAATTTTTCAATAGCGTAGCCTTCTACTTTCGGTGGAGGTTCAGGTCTCTGAACTTTTTCCTTGAATTTATTTATGTAATCTATCTTTTTTACATCTTCATCTCTCTTGTCCTTACCTTTGTCTTTACCTTTCTTATCTTTACCCTTCTCTGTTAAGTTCTGGTTTTGGGAAAATCCATCTATGTATTCCAAAATCAAAAGCTTGTTAAAAAGCAGTGCGGGATTATCAACCTGAGATAAAAGTTCTTTAATCTGCTTTACATTCATCTTCTATCTCCCCTTCTGCTACTCTTTTTAACCACTGAGAAAAGTCTAAAGCCCTCTTGGTTATAAACCTGTATTCTTGAACCTCACGCTCGGAAAGGAATTCTATCAAATCCTTATTGTCCTGCTTTATTCCTTCTTTTCTAAGGAATTTTTCTAAGTGCTCCAGCAACTTTCTCCAAGCATCTTCTTTTTTAGCTTTAGTTTTTGCAAAGGCAACCGTTGTCAAAAGTCCGTTGTAGGTTATCATGGACGGCAATTTTCTTGCGTAAGCTAAATATTTTGATGCAAACTCTTTGTCCTTTACTTCCTTCACGCACTCGTAAGCTAACTGCGCCAGCTTTTGAACTTTACTCCTCATCGTTATACCTCCAACCTTTGAACCCTTACAAAGCCCTTGCCGGTGGTAATATCTCCTCCAAGATGGAAGGTTGTAGGCGGAGTAAAGTCAAGCTCCTCCAAGAATACAAGGCTAAAGGCAAAAATAGACTCCGCAGGTATATACTCTTCAGTCCACAATGCCCCCTCTTTTACAGTGCCAGTATCTAAATTTATCTTTATATGAGTTTGCACTTCTGTGTAGTTGCTTACAAAGTCCATAAAGTCCGTATCATTCACGCATACAATCCTTCGTTTATTCTCTTCCCCTACAAAAGTTCCTACAAGTTCCACAAATTTTTTAAGCTCCTCAGACTCTTCCGCCTCAAACACAAACTCCTCAAGCAATAGTTTGTTGTTTATTAGGTTTCTGTGGTCTTTTGTGCTCAAGACCTTCACCTTACCTTCAGGTACCTCGTTTACCCTTTGCTCAATACCCAGAAGTTCAAAGAACCGGTTTATAACATAAGGGCATGTAGTTAAAGAGAATACTCCCTTTGCAGATTTGACAGGGAAAAGCACAATGAAAGCATCTGAAAATAGAACTTTGCCCGCCCCTACTTCCTTGCCTTCCTCCGCTCCTTCTCCTGCAACGCCAAAGATCTTTGCAAGTCTTAGAATATCTTCTTCCTTCTGATCAATTTTATTTTTTGTTAGCCTTTCTTCCACCTGAGATGGTTTTTCTCCCCTTGCCCTCGCCACCTGGTTAATCTCCAAATTCCTCAAAGCTCCCTTTAGGCTCGTGCCGGGAATATAGGGAAAGTTCGTGTGGGCTTCTCTGACTATTGGCAAATCCACATGCCCCAGCCCCTGACCTGCACCTATGTGTAGTGAAGTTAGCACCTTGAGTAAGTAATGCTCTTTTCTCATCATTCACCCTCCTATACCTTTATTTCACCGTTTTTTATTTTTTCGTAAAACTCAAAGCTTCTTTCCATGACTTCTTTAAATTTCTCCTCGCTTTCCCATGCGTCTCTTGCTTCTGCAATAGCTTCTGCATCAGGATTGAACACATCTTGAGATTGTGGTTGTGTACCATGAGCACAGGCGTTTCTCAGACGTTTTAATACTTTCCACTCATAATAGTTCAGTTGATCCAAGTATCTTCTTGCATCTTCTCTTTCGCTATATTCCAAACCAGAACTTCCGATCATACCCTTAAGCCTACCAACAAGCAATATCAAAGCCTCGTGCAATAGTAACACTGCCTTTAGATATTGTCCTCTTTCAAAGAAAAACCTCGCCCTGTTTTTTAGCCTATCCTCCGTTCTGTCTGCCCTGAGTGGTTCTAAGTATTTGCTTTTAACCTTTTCGTGTATAGGCTTTACATATTCAGAATTGACCGGAGTGTTAATTAGTTCCCTTATTTTACCGTCTCCTATCTGTGCGTTGGTTTCTATTCTAAAGTAAATCTGCTGTGCTTCTTGGTTGTCTGAAACAAGCTTGTAGTAGGGTCTGAAGTCTCCAGTGTTTTCCAAGATACCCAAGGCTTGGGAAAGTTTTACCAGTTCTTCTAAGTGGTTTAGTCTTAAAACAGGTCTTGTTCCATCTTCGTTTTGAAACTCAAGAAAACCGTAGTATATTTCAAGCTCAAAGTCTTTCAGACTTTTCATGAGGAGTATGCCAAGGGATACTGCATACGGGATGAACCTATATCCGTGCGTTATGTCCAAGATTACCTTTGAATAATCGTTTTCACTGAGAAGGTTTAAAAGCTTCTGTGAGATTTCCTCAGGTTGCGGTGGATCATTTAAAAGTATGTAGTTTATGTCGGTTCCCAAGGCTTCACTTAGTGCAGAAATCCACTCTTTCAATTCATCCTCTTCTACTGTCTTATCTTTGCTTGATATTTTTCCAAAGGCTTCTTCTATTTTTTTCTTAAGGTTCTGATCCTCTATATCCTGCGTCAGGTCTATAAGCTCTCCCCAACCTGAATTAACGGTGCCAACAAACAAGAGGTCTAAGTTGTATCCCTTAGTTAGCAGATAGCTATACAGGGCACTACCAAAAAGGAACTTTTCAATTTCTGTGCCATCCTCAAACTTGTAGCGGGTTTTCCTATAATTTCCCCTTCCTATCATGCTTACCAAAAGTCCCTTACTCATGGTTCCACCTCCAAAAGTATTCCACTATTCCAACCTCTTTTAAGCAGATCTTTTGTTCCTCCGTTGTATTTAATAACCTCACTGCCGGAAGAAACCTGACACAGCCTTTCACACATTCCATCCTCCAAAGCCCTAAGCCACAGCACTGTTCCCGGTCTTAGCATGTAAAGGAAAGGTTTTTTGTAGCCGGAGACCAACTCGGGTGGTAAGGAGGAGACCCATTCAACCTTGAACTTTATATTTCCGTTTAGCTTGATTTCACTTTTCAAATCTGCATAAAGGTGCGTGGTGGAGTAGAACTTGTAAAGCTTGTCCCTTTTGATATTAACAGATTCTTTCAAAAAGTTTATAAATTCGTCTCCAGCAGGCTTGATTTTAGCATACTTTCTTTCTCCTCCCACAGTGGAAAGGAAAGCTTTGTTTATATCGCCTTCCACTAAAAGCACAATGTGGGAGTTTTTAAACCTCAGGTAAATCCTTGAGTATAAATGTCTATCCTCCGAAACCCTTTTGTCGTAATTCAGCTTTACCCCCACCCTTTCCTCTTTTTGGAAAATTTCGTCGTATTTTACCTCAAAATTTTCGCCTTTGGCATAGTGCTTCCGAAAGTCCGAAAAACTGCAAAGACCCTCTGCCTGTTCAAGGTTTAAAAGTTCTACCTTATCCTTTTCTCTTTCAAAAGGTTCTATAAAGGGTCTTTTTAGTTCTTCATCCCATCTTGGGACGTAAATTTTTTCTCCCTTTTCCTTTCTCTTTTTTAAGCAATCGGCGGGCAATGGGAGGAACAGTTCCTTCTGATGCTTTATAAAAACCCCCGCAATCTTTAAAGGCTTTAAGCCTTGTTCTTTACCCAAGGAGAAAAACCTCATTATGGGCGGTGGGAATGTAGTTTGCTGATAGTGGGATTCACCGGCAGTGAAGTTTTTCAAGCTTCCAAAAGTTAGTGCATCCTCAGGTGTTAGCTCCAACAGTTTCATGTTTCTTTTCCCTCCTCTCCTTTGCTATAAAGCGGGCAGTGTAGAAAAGGCTGGCAAGGTTTTCAAGGTCTGAAATCTCTAAAAGCTTTTTCAATTCTTGCAAGTATTCCTCAATAAAAACCCTTTTTTTCTTTCCTAAGTGTTCTTCTAGCTTATTCTCATCTACCCTTCTTTTCAGCATTCCCCTCAAAAGGGCTAAAACTATCTCTGTTGGCTTTTCTTTACTTGCTTCAAATTTACCAGCTATATCCCTTATGTCGTAGACAGTCCTGTCTCCTATGATTTCCTTCTCAAAGTACTCAATCGTATCTTTAAAGAGGCTCAAAAACTCCCATTTTGCCCAAAAGCTTACGGGTCCTCCTCCCCTTGGAATGACAGTTATACAAAAGGCGGACTTCCCTTCTACGCTTTTTGCCTTTTTCTCTGCCTTTCCGGCTTCGTTTAATAGGTAAGCAAGATTGTCTTTTTGGTGTCCTATAACTATTCCTGCACTGACGGAAGCGTTCTCTCCTATTTTTTCCTTAAAGATGGGATTTAGCTTTTCCGCAAAGTCTAAAAACTCTCTCAAATCTGCCACTGCAAGCACATCATCCCCACCCGCATAGACAATTTTCAAGCCAAACTTCTCGTTGCTCTCCAAACTTTTTATTTCCCTCGCATAGTTGGAAAGGGCTTTAGAAAATTTTTCGTGAAAAGCTCTTTCTAATTTTTCTTTCCTTATTTTACTATTTAGTCCAAGCCAATCTCCCATGCTATCCCCGTCGGAAATGATAATGGCAAAGTAGTTTTTGGAAGGTTCGCTCAAAAGCTTATTATCGTATATCTGACGAAGTTCCCTGATCAAATTATTGATCACACCCTCTGGGTCTCCCTCTTCCATCTTTGTTCTCTCAAGCTCTTTTATATCAAAAAGCTCTGCGTTGTATTCCCAAAGGTGATCTCTTGGCTTTTTTTCGCCCATATACTTTTTAAGTAAGGACTTTAGCTCACTTGCACGGTCTTTATGCCTCTGTTCAAAATCTTTCAGTTCCTCTTTAAACTTTGCGTTGGCTATATCATGGACTGATGGAAAGGTTTGTCTTTTAAGGCAGTAAAAAGCAAACCTTTTTACAAGACATACGCCGCAGAGTCTTTCGCCTTCCTTCAGGTAGTGGCTTATTCTACGTATATGATCTTTCCTCTCGTCCTCTTGGAGGCTTTCCTTTAACTTTTTCCAATCTACCGCAAGGTGTGCCCTTTCTCCACAAAGGGTGCAACCGTCGGGATGCTTTCCACCGTTGTAGGTATAAGCATCCACAAAAGGCTCATAATGCTTTTTAGACTTCAAAGCTCCAAGCTTTCTCTCTGTCCAATCGTAGGCAACTGCGTAATCATCGTAGTCTTCTCCCAGCTTTTGCTTTAGCTTCTCTTTCCACTTTTTTAACTCTTCGGAATTGGTGCATTCGCAGTAAACCCTGAAGTAGTTTTCAAGGTGTAACTTTGCTTGTTCCCTGATCTTTTCTTTCTCTTCCTTTGATATACCTACTCTGTCTAAAACCTCCCTTAAGATGGTTTCATATACCCCTTCCCAAAGTTCCCGAAAATTTTTTACCACATCTTCACATATACACCCATCTGCCAAAAACACTACTCTGTTGGGATAGTTTGCCAAGCCTTGCCCATCTTCAACGAGAACAGGATATATGATTTCTGTGTTTAGGTCTTTTATAACTTTCATAAGATTTTCCGTAAGGGTAGAAAGCAAAAGGCTTGAATGATATAGGTCAGAAAGCCTTCGGGAGTTTGAGATAAAACCCTGAACGGGTGAGAATGTGAAGATGTGTAGCAGTTTATTCATTTTTACCCTCCTCTTTAACCTCTCCTCCAAAGTTTTGGAAAAACTTTTCAATTAGGTTGAAGGATGGTAATTTGGTATATCCTCTAAATCTAAGCTTTGCTCCCTCTGGCAAAAACCTACCCCAGAGACGCAAAGCCATCCATTTGTATTTGCCGTTTGAAGTTTTTATCACTTTTATGATCACAGGGCTTGAACGTCTTGTTATAACCTCTTTCGTATTCTCTACCTTTACAGCTTCACCTTTGCCATATCTAAGAGGGAGACCAAAAACTGCAATGTCAAGGGCCAATTCTTCATTTCGTTTGTTTTGTTCGTTTTTTCGCTCGTTTTTTATCTTTCTAAACTTCATAAACTCATTTCCTATGTCGTTTAAAGCTTCAATCCAATTGTTGAATTCTTTCGGGCTTAAAATTAATACTGAATTAAAATCAATATTTCTAGGATCGGGAAGAGTAGAATATTTACCATATTCACCGCACGGAGTTTTTGGAGAACCCACTAATTCTTTAGCCCTTTTTAGGTTTTCCTTAAGCCATTCGTGAATGTCGTTAGTTGGAGTAAAAGAGATTTTCAAATCTTCTACCAAGTCTTTTGGCTCGTAGCCTACAACCCTCAAGTTCCCTCCTCCCCTTCTGCTCCGGGCACCAACTCCACCCAAGAATACCAAAGCCCAAAGGGATGCAATGTAGTGTTTTAAAAACTCATCCTTTCCAATAAGGGTTAGTTCTATTCTTGAACCAGGCTCTATAAACTCTCGCTTTCCTCTGACTGTTACGAAATGGTATAGGTATCCTACCCCTGCATTAAGCCTGCATTCTTTTCTTAGATCACTTCCCTTCCTAATATTTCCCTCTACCCTCAAATACACCGGCGAAGCCATTTTCCCA
>WYEK01000046.1 GCA_009903855.1 Thermocrinis sp. | reverse complement strand
TGCGGGGGCTTTAGTGGATGATAAAATCGGAGAATTTTTGAGCAAATCCAACATAAAGGGTTTTAACGTTCAACAGGGTAAAGTTGAGATGGTGAGCGTAAAGGTAAAGGGCTTGGAGCTAGCAATAGAGCCCGAACCACTACCTAAAAAGGAAACTCCAAAAACTCCAACAAAGAAAAGGACAAGGTAAACAATGGAGATAGCATACAAAGACTTTCACAGAAAAATGGCACCCTTTAGGGAGGAAAGTTTAGAGGATATTTTGGAAAATCAGGTTAATCAGTGGATAAGGTTAAACAACATTCAGGTTATAAATGTGGAAACCCTTTGGGAGAGAAATAGCCACGTTTCGGTAGGGGTGAGGGTGTGGTATATCAAAAAGTAAAAAGACTGTCAGGTTTTAAGGTCTCGGGGAGTTATTAAATAAAGTAAGGAGGTCAAATATGAGAGGAATGCTAACCCTAACCATCATAACCCAGAGGGCTACAAGCCTAAACTACGGAGAAAACATAGGGAATGTATCCATCCTTAAAAAGCTTTCCTTAGGAGACAACTCCCAGATTACCTACGTGTCCGACAAGGCACTAAAATACGACATAAGGAGAAAAGGTAAAGAAGAAAAAGAGTGGAGACTTTTGGATGAAAAGGTGAAGGAGCTTATTGAAAGGTCCAAAGATGGCAAGAAGCTTAATGTGGATAAGTTTGCTAAGGAATTAGTTCAGGAATACCAAGAGTTTGACCTTTTTGGGGGGCTTTTGACTAATCTTAAAGGGGCAGATGGCAAAAAGGTAGAGCTATCCTACGGAGATAGCGTTAAAAGAACAGCACCCGTTAAAGTCACCTACGCTTACTCCATCTCCAAGTTCCAAGGGGACATGGACTTTATGAACAATATAGAAGCTTACAACAGATACATTAGGCATATAGAACAAAAAGATGCCCAAGTAATAACCCAATCCGAACAGCATACCGCACACTACTACTATACCATAGCCATAGATTTGGACAGAATAGGAGTATGGGAAACTGAGAATGGAACTGAAGAAGTGATTCCGGCAGAGGAGAAGGCAAAAAGAGTAAAGGACCTTTTGGACATAATAAGAACCCTTTCAAGGCAGATAAGGGGAAGGTATGAAAATCTCTCTCCCATTTTTGCTATAGGTGGGATTTATAAAGTAAAAAATCCATTCTTTATGGGATGCATAGGGGCAAAAGAAACTGAAGACGGAAAACTGCTTTTAGACATCAACAGACTTCTTGACTGTAAGGGAATAATACCTGAGGAAGAAAGAGATAACACCCTTTGCGGATTGCTTTCTGGATTTTTTGCCAACGAGCAGGAGATAAGGGAAAAGCTATATTGCAAGAGTGTGGGAGAGGTCTTTGAAGAGCTAAAGAATAAGGTGGGGGAAATCTATGGAGTGCCTACGGGTTAAACTCTACACTCCCACCGGGATTTTCAAAAATCCACTTTCCATAAAGGGTATAGAGGTCTATCCGCTTCCGCCCTACTCCACCATAATAGGGCTGATCTACCGGGCGATGGGAAGAAAGTGGAACGGAGAGTATTTCCAAATTTCTATTCAAGGAGATTATCAAGCTATATACCGTGATTATGTGTGGTTTAAAAAACATAACTTCAAAGACAAAGAGCTTGGCAGACTTCCATTGCAGGTTCCAATTCTCTATAACCTGTGGCTTTTGATCCACATAAAGGCAAGCGAAGAAATTTTGAATGAAATTGAGAACGGTTTAAAGGAGCCAAAGGAACTTCTTTTTCTCTCGGGAGGAGAGTATCCGGTAAAGGTGGAAGAGGTAAAAAGGGTAAAGTGTTCTGAAAAGCGTCTTTCTGAAGAAGAAACAATAACGCTAAACTTTAACGCATACATACCAAAGGAATTTAAGGAAAAGATTAGCCTTTCAGGCACTGGTAAAGGAATACTTTTCAGTTTCTCTTACTTTTACAAGAATTCCCAAAAGCCAAAGAATTATTCTTGGATTGATGCTTATTACTTTCAAAAGGGAACTGAAATTTACGGTTCTTTAATCCTTGATGAAGATAACAATCCTGTTTTTTTGACTGAATCGGTAGTAGAAGAACTAAAAAAGTCTGAAGGAGAAGAATACGTTAGGCTTTATGCAGGAAATTGGCTTATGGCAAGTGCATGTGTGGGAGTTTTGAAGGTTTTGGAAAACGCAGGGGAGGATATAAAAAAATACGTGGAAGAGAGAACTCTAAAAATACCAAAAATCTTGTGGGAAAAACTTCCTGAGCTTTACTTAGATTATCTTCTAAAGGACAAGGAAAGTGTTAAGAGGTCATTGGAGGATTCATACAAACAAAAAGGTAATGATATCAATCCATACAATACACTTATATACAGCAGATTAAGAGATTTTCATAGCAATAGCCCGTTTACAAACCAATCCCATGAATATATAAAAAGGCTTAAAGGGGTTTATTCAGAAAACCTTGAAGAAGTCTTGGAAAAAGTCAAAGGAAGCTTTTTAGAAGCCTACAGAAAGCTACTTGCTACAACCAAAGATCTTTCAAGTACATGCTTTTTCTGTCATGAAAGACAAGCCAAAAACTATGTAGATGCTACTACTTTTACTCCACTGTTTGCAAGCCTTGAAACAGTCAGAAACTTTATATGGGACCCAATACCCATATGTAAGGAGTGTGAATTCCTACTTTACTTTGCAAGTGCAGGGTTTTACAGGTCCGCAGGAAAGTATCTTTTTGTCTATGTTCCCGATGACCTTTTAGAAACTTACAGGCTAAACCTAATTTTAAGCACAGAAAAGGAGATAGAACAGGAAAAACTTGGGAGAGTGTGGAGCGTTGTAAGGTATGTTTTAGACTTGGAAAAACAAAAGAGCAGTTGGGTTTTACAAAACATTTACTTTGTAGAAATAGAAATGGTGGGAGATGCTACCGCAAACATATACTCCTTTCATATAAGCCCAAACTTAGCCAAAGCTATCCGTGAGTTGATTGACCATTATCCCAAAAACCTTCAAGACATCTTTTCTGAATTTCTTTTCTACGTCTACACGGGGCGGTCCCTTTATGAATTTTTGTTCCTTTTGCTGTCAGGATTTATCAGAAAGGACAGTTATAAAAATTTACAAGGAGGAACCATTGAAAGCAAAATTGTGCAGGCTGGAAGAAATATGAAATACATAAGTCAAAATTTGCTTTTCTTTATAAACTTTCAGGAGGTGTTAAACATGAACACACAAAAGGATTACACCAACTGGGCTTTTTGGGCGGGAAGAGAGCTAAAGAAACTATACAAAGAGAACGAAAGCACACAGAAAAAGCTTGAACCACTTACTTACAGACTGCTTGAAGCTATAAGAAGAAAGGATAAAGAATACTTCATCCACAATCTGATAAGGGCATACCTTGAGGTGGAAAAAGAAATTCCTTATCTTTTCAAGGAAGCTTTGGATGACAAAAACTTTAGCATGATCGCCTACTCCTTTTTGATAGGGTTAAACTCTGAGGAGAAAAGCAAAGAAGAACAAGCTAACGATGAGGGAGAAAATTCAGAGCCTGCTTAAAGAACTTTGGGCAAAGGATGATGGGACCACAATAAGAGAACACACAGACAAGCTTTTAGAAAACCTACAAAAACTCAGGGATTACTACAGAAAGGAAATAGAAGAGCTTATTCCAAAGGGACTTCCTACGGAGCTAAAGGAAAGATTTTGGGAAATCTTAGAGCTTGCCTGTGAATATCACGATTATGGCAAAATACACTGTAAATTTCAGGAAAAGATTGGAAACAAAAACATAAAGCCTATAAAGGGACTTCCGGAGGTCAGGCACAATCTTTTATCTCCTGTGTTTGTGAATGTAGAGGATGAACTTATCCGAAAAATTGTTAGGCTTTTGGTTTTGCACCATCATCCCGTGGAAGTGGAAGAGATGCCCGTAGAAAGTGTGGAAAGAGTGTTAAGAGAGGAGTTTAAATTTGAGAAGAACCCTATAAGCTTTATGCTAAAAAAGAGGGAGGAGGATTATTTAAGGGAAGATGTTGCAAAGATGTTTAAAATTCCCGTGGATGGGCTTATTCTATACTACCGCCTTTTAAAAGGGCTACTTCTCCGTATAGACCATGCAAGCAGTTCAAAACATGCACAGGAAGTAGAGGACGAACCACCTGATGATACTCTTAGCTTTGTGGATGAGTTTTTCAAAAAGCAGGGAAGAACACCCTATGAAATGCAAATTTTCGTCAGAGAAAACAGAGACAAAAATCTTGTGATAATAGCACCAACGGGTGCAGGCAAGACGGAAGCGGGCTTTATCTATCTTCAAAGGAAAGGCTTTTTCATGCTACCTTACAGAGTTTCTGCCAATGGCATTTATATGAGGGCGGAGGGAATGTTTGGAGGTTATGCAGGGCTTTTACACTCAAGTGCTTTAAGCTATGTGCTTGAAAGGGAAGAAAACAGGGAAGACATCCAAAATAATCAAGAAGGCACAGCTTTTCTTAACTACTTCCTTTCCCGCAACTTTGCCAAGCCCATAATCGTATCCACTCCAGACCAACTTATGCACTTTGTTTTTAGGTATAAGGGCTTTGAAAAGTACTATGCAACTGCCCTTTACTCAAGGCTTGTGATTGATGAACTTCAGTCTTACGATCCTATCACATTAGCCTTTATAGTGCAAGGTTTGGAGGTTTTAGCCCAAAATGGTGGAAAGTTTTTGGTTATGACCGCCACATTTCCTGAGTTTTTGAGGGAAAGGTTTGAAAGAATGGGAGTGGAGTTTAAAACTTTCAACACGCAGGAGAAACCATACCATCATGTTCAAGTTATAGACGATAGCATAGACAATTATGTGGATAAAATGATAGAGCTTTCCCAAAAGGCTAAAGTGCTTGTGGTGGTGAATACTGTAAGAAAGGCTATAGAGTTAAGGGAAAAGTTAAAAGATAAACTCCCTCATGTCAAGCTTTTACACAGCAGGTTCATACTCAAAGACAGAAAGGAAAAGGAAAGAGAGATAATGAAATTCTTTAATAGCCAAGAAAAGGGCTTGTGGATTACCACTCAGCTTGCGGAGGTTTCGTTGGACCTTGATGCGGACTATCTTTTCACGGAGCTTTCCACTGCAGACAGCTTGATACAGAGGATGGGAAGGTGCAACAGAAAAGGACAAAAATCAACCGATGAACCCAACGTGTTTATATTCACAAAAGACTGTTCAGGGGTGGGTCCTGTGTATTACAAGCATCTGCACGAGAGCACTCTAAAGAACCTTAAAGACGGGCTGTGGGATTGGGATTTTAAGTGGGAGCTTGTGGAAAAGGTATATTCGGAGTCTGCTTTGTATGGCACCAAGTATTGGGAGAGGTTTAAAAAGGCGGAAAGCTACATAAAAAGCCTTTGGGAAGGAGCAGATAGTCTTATAAGGAGTAAATCGGAGGCACAAGACCTTTTTAGGGATATAAACGCAGTGCAGGTTATTCCCAATCAGTTTAAAGAAGATGTAGAAAGCCTAATTCAAGATTGGGAAAAAGCTAAGGGAGATTTTATAAAGAGAACGAAGCTTTTAAACGACATCCTTGCATACAGCTTTTCTCTTCCCGCATGGTCTATTAGAGAGATAGAAAAGCAGAAGATCCACGATAGACTTGGCATTTACTACATAGAGGGAGACTATAGCGAAGACACGGGCTTTGTGCTAAAGCCTACCGCAGACACAGAGCAGGTGGAGAACATTATCTAAAATGGACCTAAAGGAGCTAAAATTCAGAGGCACACAGGTTGCCTATTATGTGGTTTGCCAAAGGAAACTCTGGCTTTTTACAAAAGGGATAAGCTTTGAAAAGGAATCTGAGTATGTTCAACTTGGAAAACTTTTGGACGAGATTAGTTTTTCAAGAGAAAAAGGGGAAGAGTTTGCTTATGAGCCCGTCAGCATAGACTTTTTTAGCACAGGTGAAGGTCTGGTGGTTCATGAGATAAAGCATTCCTCTGCGTTGGAGCCAGCCCACATCCTTCAGGTGAAGTATTACATATACTACCTAAAAACAAAAGGAATAAGAGTCTCCCATGGCATAATTCACTATCCCAAACAGAAAAAGCTTTTGAAGGTTGAATTTGACGAGAAGGATGAGGAACTTATAAATGAAGTTGTCAGCAAGATGGATGAGGTTGTCAGAAAGGAGATACCACCAAAGGTTATAAATAAACCGTATTGCAAAAAGTGCGCTTACTGTGAATATTGCTATGGCTGAGATTTACTACATAACCACCAACGGCACCCTAAGAAGGGACGAGAACACCATAATGTTTGAAAACGGAGAAATCAAAAAGAAAATACCCATAGAAAACACTTCCGAGCTTTTTATTGTGGCGGAGGTTAGCACCAACACCAAGTTCTTTAGCCTTTTGTCCCAAAATGGGATAATCGCCCACTTTTTTAACTATTATGGCTATTACATAGGGAGCTTTTATCCGAGGGAAGGCAACCTATCTGGACATGTTCTTATAAAGCAAGTGGAACATTATCTTGATAAAGAAAAAAGGCTTTACCTTGCCAAGAGCTTTGTGCTTGGTTCCATCATAAACTCTGAAAAACTCTACCAAATAGACGCAAGCGAGCACTTGGAAAAACTAAAGCAGGCTTCCACCATCCAGGAGGTTATGCAAGTGGAAGGGAGTTTTAGAAAGCTTTGCTACAAAGCCCTTGAAGAGCTAACAGGTTGGGAATTTGAAACAAGGACAAAAAGACCACCACAGAACCCTTTAAACGCATTAATTTCCTTTGGAAACTCCTTGGTTTATGCCAAAGTGCTTGGAGAAATATACCACACTCCTTTAAACTCAACGGTCAGCTACTTGCATGAACCGTCGGAAAAGAGGCACTCCCTTTGCTTGGATGTGGCAGAAGTCTTTAAACCCATCCTAACAGAGGGCTTGATCCTTGAGCTTATAAGGTCGGGAACTATAACAGAAGATGACTTTTTGGAAGAAACAGAATATTGCTATCTAAATTTAGATGGACGGAGAAAGTTCCTAAGAGCCTTTGACAACCTTTTAAAATCCACCCTGCACTACCCAAAGCTAAAGAGGAAAGTATCTATAAGAACACTGATTAGGCTTGAACTTTATAAACTCGTAAAGCACTTGACGGAAAACGAGCCATACACACCTTTGAATTACCACAGCTTGAAGGAATGAGGGTAATACTCTTTTACGACATAGACACCACGGAAAAAGAGGGACAAAGAAGGCTTCAGAGGGCTTTAAAGACCGCAAGAAAGTATTTAAACCATGTTCAAAAATCTGTCTTTGAGGGAAATCTGAACCTTTCGGGCATAGAAAGACTAAAACACGAAATGTTAAGGGTAGTAGATAAGGAAAAGGACTCCCTGATAATTTATATCCTTGAGGACACTGCCAATTACAGAAGGGAAATACTAACAAACGTCAAAGATCCCACGGATAACCTGTTATGATAATCCCATGAGGTTTAAGGTGAAACTTGTTAGGGCTGTAGAGGACAATTCTTCCATAAGCATAGACTACAGGAGAAGGTTCATATCCCTTCTAAAGAAGGTCTTTGAAAAAGAATTTGACGAGGAAAGTCCAAAGCCCTACACCTTTGCGGTCTATCTTGGAAAAAATGCAAAGATACAAGGAGAGTACATACTGGGAGTAGAAAATATAAACTTTAGGTTTTCCACAGGAGACCCACAGACCGCCATATCCTTTTACAACGGAGTTTTAAAACTCATCAAAGAAGACCATCTTCACAACATGAACCCAAAGCTTGAGAATGTGTATTTTAGAATCGTCAGTGTGGATATTGAAAAGGAGAACGAACCAACGGGCTTTTTTAAAACACTTTCTCCTGTGGTGGTAGAAAGGGCAACAAATTCAA
>WYEK01000123.1 GCA_009903855.1 Thermocrinis sp. | reverse complement strand
GTCTTTTATAAGCTCCAATTGAACATCCTTTAAGTCCAAGGTTTTTAAAAACTCCTCCACCGTTGGTAAATCATGGTGATTTACCCTTAGCTTTATTTGTCCTTTCAAAGAAACGCTACTGTTTAGAGCCCTCTGTAAAGACTGAAGAATAACATCTTCCTTTGGTAGCTTTTCCGTTAAATAGAGCCTTTTGGCTATGTTCAAGGCAATATCCTTTATCTCATTCCTTACCCTGGCTTCCACCTCCGAAAACTTCTCCAAGAGGGCTTGGCACAAACCTTCAACGCTTCCTTGAAGGGCTTTTAGCTCTGCGATCTTTTCCTCCAAGGCTCTCTTTTCAGCTTCTAAAAGGTTTTTCTCCTCCACAAGCTTGGAGTTCAGTCTTGCCAACTCTTGGTTTTTTTTCTTTACACTCCAAAAGTTCCATTTCAAGCACTCTTATGGTATTTTTCAAAGCTTCAATCTGCTTAAGTAGTTGCTGTTTTTCTAGTTTTTCTTCTTTACCTTCCTCAGCCTCCTTCGGAAGAACATACTCCACCGAGTGCAGTGGTTTAAAGTCCTCATGCATAGTATTCTCCGCCTGTGAGGTCTATTATTCCTTGATCTGCTAAGTTTTTGATAACTTTTATAACCTCCTTCTGAGCCCTTTCTACTTCGCTCGCCCTGACTGGTCCCATAGCCTCCATATCCTCCCTCATGATCTCTGCCGCCTTTTTGGACATGTTAGACAAGAACTTTTCCTTTATATCCTCCGGCGCCCCCTTGAGGGCTATCATAAGCACGTTTTTATCTACCGCCTTTAGGATCTCCACTATAGCCCTGTTGTCCAGCTTCCTTATGTCTTCAAAGGTGAACATCTTTTCCCTTATTTTCTCCGCCAAGTAGGGGTCTTCTTGCTCCAAATTTGCCAGTATGCTGTTGGCGGTATTTTTATCAAGCACGTTCAGAATGTTAGCCACAAGGGGTATGCCTTCCAGCTTCTGCATAATTCCGCTTACACCCATGCTCCTTATTTCTTCTGCTATAGCATCAATTAACTCACCCATGAACTCGGGGGATATGTTTTCAAGGGTTGCCATCCTTTTGGCAACTTCTACCTTTAGGCTATCGGGTAAAAGCTTGAGAACCTCTGCCGACTTTGCCGACGAAAGCTGAGACAGAACTACCGCTATTGTCTGGGGATGTTCATTCCTTAAAAGGTTTGCCAAGAGTTTTTCATCCACCCTCTCCAACTCTTGAAAGCTCTTTACAAGGTTGGAACTACTGAGAAACTCATACATCTTTGCGAACTTCTCTGGAGGAAGGACCTTCCTTGCAAACTCCAACAGGGCGTCCACATCGGGGGTTACAAAGGATGTTGCCTTATACTCTTCTATAAACTCTTTACCTATTTCCTCTATGTCCTTTAGTGTTATTCCTTCCAAGTTGGACGCAAGAACTAATATCTCTTGGATTTCGTTATCATCCAACTCCTTCATTACTTCCACAGCTACCTGCGGAGGCAGAGCCATAAGCAGTATGGCTGCCTTTTGGGCTTTACTTAACTTACTTTTTGCCTCCGGCATGCTTTCTATATTAAGATAAACCGAGATTTTTTAAAATAAATTCCTATGACCATTGGTGAATTCCTAAAAGAAAACAAGCTGTCTGTAGGAGATAACTTTAAGTTTCTGTTGGAAAAACTTGGTGTCTATCAAGAGGAGTTTGTAAAGAAGGTAGAGTCTGCGGTGGGTGAAACCGCCAAAATGTCCAAGTCCAAGGCAAACACCGTAGACCCAGAGGACATGGTCAATAGCTACGGGGCGGACACGGTTAGACTCTACATACTCTTTGCGGGACCTGTAGAAAAGGACTTTGAATGGACAGAAGAAGGTCTTCAGGGTGCCCACAGATTTCTAAAGAGGCTCTGGAGCTTTTTCCACGAAAACCTTGAAAGGCTGAGGGATCTTCAATACACAAGGGAGGAACTTTCAAAGGTAGAAGGCAAGGCAAAGGATGTACGAAGGAAAGCCCACCAAACCCTAAAAAAGTATTTGCAAGACATGGAAGAGCTCTCCTTCAACACCGCCATTGCGGGCATAATGGAGCTTTTGAATGCCCTTCAGGATTTTAAACCGGAAACCCAAGCAGACTACAAGGTCCTGAAGGAAGCCCTTGAGCTAATTCTTTTTATGCTTTATCCAATTACGCCCCACATTTGCGAAGAACTCTGGAACGAGCTGGGTAATCAAAGGCTCATGGTCTTTTACACCTTCCCACAGCCAGACCCAGAGGCACTAAAAGAGGAGGAGGTGGAGATAGCGGTGCAGGTCAACGGAAAGCTAAAGGCAGTTATCAAGGTTCCCATAAATGCCCAAGAGGATACTGTAAAGTCCATAGCCTTAGCCCAAGAAAAAGTTGCAAAGGCGTTGGAAAACAAAAAACTTCAAAAGGTTATATACGTAAAAAATAAGCTTATAAACCTGGTGGTTAGGGATGAATGAACTTTTGGCTTGGCTTTTGTTCTTTGGAAAACTCTTTCTGCTGATGCTTTTGGTAGGCTTGCCTTTGCTTCTGATCATAATATTCCTGGCAAACGCTCTCTATAAACTGCTTTCGCCCAAGCTCGAAGAGTGGGAGAGGAAAAGGAATCAATCCGAGAAATAGCCTATGACGAAAATCATACCTTTTAAACTTGACAACAGTTCAATGTATACTAACTTTATGATAACTCAATGTTGTAGGAGGTAAGGAATGAAGGTAGTCCCAGGACCCGCCGGTTATATACCTACACCAGCCGTCTTTGAGGGTGTGGAATTGCCACCTCCGGGAAAAGCCCTTCTCTACGGAGAGATAGTAGATGAAGAGGTAGCAATGAGAGAGGCGGCAAAAGCCCTGCTTACCCGTAGGAATCCTACCATATTCCCTGGTCCTCTCGTCCTGTGGGGATGGAACGCCAGTGCCATGGAAAAGGCAAAGGCAGTGCTGGAGCTTGCCATGGAGATACCCAACTGCCGGATCATACCCATGCCCGACTACAGACCCAAGTATCCCAAAATAGACCCAGAGGCGGAGATAAACCCAAACCATCCTAACCTGACCATCCTTCACAACAAGATAGAGGTTTGTATATTTGTGGGTGTCCATTGCCATTATGCCAATCTATCTTTGAGAATGATCAGGGCAGGAACCAACTGCTTTACCATAGCCTTGTGTGCAGAGATGGGACACGAAGACGCTATGGTGTCCCTCAGGGACGTGCATGCGGAGGAGATAAGAAGGTTTAAGGATGTCGTCGTGCAAGTCAGAGAGGAGCTCGGTATAAAGTGGGAACCAAAGCTTCCACCAGAGAATCCCTCCTTACCACCCGAAAACTACGAAACCATATCCGTGGTGGATTACGGAGAGTATTCATACTTACTTATTCCCAGAAAGGGTGAGTATGTCCCTGAAAGCGAATAAAAAAATTGGAGGTAATGCCATGCCAGAGCAAAGGGTTGTAGATGCAGATTACCTTTTGTTAGAGGCTCCGAGGGAGCGCAAGTTTATCACAGGCGCCCAAGCTATGGCGGAGGCGGTAAAGCGCGCCAATGTGGATATAGCCATAGCCTATCCAATTACTCCCCAGTCTGAGGTTATGCACCTGGTGGGAGACCTGTGGGCTCAGGGCTACCTCAAGGACTACTACAGGGCTGAGGAAGAGTACGGCGCCATGTCCGCTATAGCTGGTGCGGTCAGGGGCGGTGCAAGGGCCTTTACCGCTACCTCTGGACCTGGACTTCTGAGGGGTCTCGAGGCTATAGCTTCTTGGCCTGGGCACAGAATACCGGCGGTCTTGGGAGTTCTCACAAGGGTCGTCAACGCACCCCTTTCCATACAGCCCGATAATATAGAGATCGCATACCTTCTCAATTGTGGTATGGTGGTCCTTCATGCAGAAAACCAGCAGGATGTCTTTGACTTTACCTTGGCAGGCTTTGTGATCTCTGAAAAAGTGGATGTTTATATTCCCGTGGCGGTATGCACGGAGGGCTTTTTCGTTACCCACGCAAAGGGTTACGTGAACATGACCCCAGAGGATATGAAATTGCCCCCAAGGGACCCCTACAAGGCACCCGTTCCTCCCACCGACTGTGAAATACCACCCGCAAGAATTCAAAGGGACGCACCCGTGCAAAAGTCCAACTTCATGAGCTACCTAATTCACGCAGTATGGCAGCAGGAGGTTTGGGCCTCCAACATAAGGGCTATGAAATACATCTACAAGTACTTAGGCGGTCCCATAGAGGTGGTCAATCCCGATGCGGAGGTGTTCATAGTGGCTTCCGGTTGCGCAGCGGCGCAGGGTAGAGAGGCGGTCCGTTATGCCCAGATGGAAGGCCTCAATGTAGGTCTGGTAAAGGTAAAATCCATAAGACCCTTCCCAGAGAAGGAAATAAGGGAAGTGCTCAAAAAGGCAAAGGCGGTCATAGTACCCGAGCACAACATCGTAGGATGGCTTGCCAAAGAGGTAAAGGCAACCATTCCAGACAACGACAAGGTAATAGGTGGTCCAAGGGTCTACGGTGGTATGACCCTGCCAGTGGAGCTTATAATGGAAAAGATATACGACGCCTTTGGCATAAAGAAAGAAAGGAAAGTTGTAGTATAAAAAACCTAAAAAAGGAGGTGTTATCATGGGCTTGGAATACGTAAGAATATCACCAGGCTTTGAGAGATACATGCCCAAGGACTATGTAGATCTAGTCAAGTATGGGCAGTTTGGCAGGCAGGTAGACGTCCAACAGCTGGGACAGTTTAAGGAGCTGGTGGAAGAGCACCCAATGTGTGCGGGTTGCTTTATGGCATACTTCATCAGGATCTTCTACGCGTCCCTTCCCAACCCAGAGGATACCATAGTCATCGGTACCGCAGGCTGTGCAAGGCTGGCACTATCTCAGGCGGCAGTTCCCTTCGTCTACGGAAACTACGGAGACACAAACGCGGTGGCATCCGGTCTAAAGAGGGCACTAACTATTAGGTTCCCCGACAAGGTTAAGGATGTGGTGGTTATCGCAGGAGACGGTGGTCTTATAGACATAGGCTTTGGAATGACCATGCACTCTTGGTTCAGGAGAGAAAAATTCACCACCATAATGGTGGATAACGAGGTTTACGGAAACACCGGTGGGCAAGAGAGCGGAATGTCTCCCAAGGGTGTTCAGCTAAAGATGGCTCCCAAAGGAAAACAGTTTGACAAGATCAACGCGGTGGAGCTGGCAAAAGTCGCCGGTTGCGTCTATGTGGCAAAGCTTGCCCCTACCAATCCCAAAAGGATCGCAAAGACCATAAGGAGGGCTATCCTCGCCGCAAGGCACTTTGGACCCACTTTCATACACGCTTACACCTCCTGCAACATTGAGTACTCCATACCCACCGAGAAGGTCCTTGAGGACGCACGCAAGAGGGAAAAGCAAGACTTTGCCTTTTACGAATGGATGACCGACGAAGTAAGGGAATACTTTGAAGAAATAGAGAAGCAGTCTCAGGAGGTCAAAGTATGAAGCGTTATAACATCAGAATAGCGGGCGTTGGTGGGCAGGGGGTGGTCACCTCCGCCCACATCCTTGGAAATGCTATGTCCGCCGCAGGCAAGTATGCTACACTGGTTCCCTTCTTTGGCTCCGAAAAGAGAATGGCACCCGTGGAAGCCTATGTGCGCGTGTCCGACCAGCCCATCTACGAAGTGGGTGAGGTGGTCTATCCCAACGTGATCATGATCTACCACCCTCAGGTTATCACCCACGGCAAATCCTACACCATGCCCTTTTACTCCGGGCTGAAGGAAGGTGGCATGGTAATAATAAACACCGATGTGGACATAATCCCACCCGAAGATTGGCAAGTTCTCAGGGAGCTAAACACAAAGGTATATATGTTCCCAGCTACCAAGCTTGCCTTAGAACTGGCTGGCACCGAGCTCGCCACCAACATGGCAATGGTAGGGCTTTTCTTTGGCATAACCAGGCTTGTGGGCTTTGAACACATAGAGCAGGCGGTAAGGGAAAGGTTCTTAGGTAATACCTTCGTGGCATCCGGAGGAACCACTGCCTTGGACAGTGCCATAGAAAAGAAATTCAAAAAGAAGATGGAACTCCTTGAAAAGAACATGCAGGTTATCAGGGAAGCCTTCAAGATCGCAGAAGAGCGCGGTTGGGTAGAAGAAGAAGCATACACATCATAAACATAAACAGGAGGTTTTTGGAGCATGTATTACGTGGCAGAGGTGAATGAATCAGAGTGCGCCAAATACAACTGCAAGCAGTGTGTACTGTTCTGTCCAGAACCTAACACTTTGATGTATCACAATACCAAACATACCGCTTGGGTCAATTACTCAAGGTGCAAAGGCTGTGCCATATGCGTCTATGTCTGTTCGGACCTTTTGAAGAGAAACTGCATCCAAATGGTTATGATGACTACAGGAGATTGAGCCATGGAAGGTGGTATGAAGGAAAAGTTGGAAAGGCTGGCGGAAGAGGTCCAAAAAAATATGGCAAACCCGGATGTGGATGTAGATGTTTGCTTTGATGAGGCCTGCGGGGTTCCCTACCTGACCGTTAGGTATGTGGTAGAGGGACATAGCGTCCATGAAAAGCGCATAGACATAGACAAAGAATACTGGGAAAAGGATCTGAAGGATTTGGCTAACTTTGTAGCCTTTCAAATAGAACAGTTTATGGAGGAGATAGACTCGGTGGAATACGGAGGAGAGTAGCCTTGATCCCGGCTTTCATAATTACGGGCTATCTTGGAAGCGGGAAGACTACTCTTCTCCTGAATGCTGCCAGGGAACATTTTTCTGAGAAAAGGGTGGCGGTTATAGTCAATGAGCTTGGAGAGGTGGGCGTTGACGGGAAGATTCTGAAAAACGCATATTCTGAGGTTTTGGAACTTCCAAAGGGCTGTATATGTTGCACCATACACGCAGAATTTGAAAAGGCCATCAGGGAACTGAGGGAAAAGTATGAACCTGAACTGCTCATGGTGGAAACTTCCGGTTCCGCCGAGCCTTTCCCTGTTATGATAAGCCTTCAGAACCTGGGATGCATAATAGAAGGAGTAATATGCCTTATAGACACCAAGAACTTTCACCTTTACAGTCAAGAGGATACCGCCAAACACCAGATAGGCAGTTCCAACGTGCTGGTTTTGAACAAAACAGACCTTGTGGATGAAAGCACGCTCAAACAAGTAGAGGATAGTGTTGTGGAGATATGGAACAGGTATTTGCTTAGGAACCTCTTTACCAACGAGCCGGTTTTTAGGAGCTTTAAACTATACAAAACTTCTTTTGGAAAACTTCCCGCAGAAGTGTTTAGCGGTGTCTTTACTCTGCAAGAAAAACTTTACCATCTTAACGGTGAAACGCATAAACACAATCACACGCAACAAGTGGTTTATCTTGACGAACCCATTGATTATAGCGAACTTCTTGATATAATCAATAAACTACCACCGGACGTTATTAGGTTGAAGGGTATATTGAAATTAAAGGACTTCCCTGAAGCGTTAGTTGTTAATTACTCTTTTGGCAATTTAGACACAAGCTATACATTGCCCCATTACGAAGGAAAGTCCTTCCTTGTGCTGATAAGATCCCTTAATTAGAAACTCCCACAAGGAGGGTCCGCATGGTTTTTGAAGCAATCGTTGTTATGAAGATGTCAACTTTTGGCATTAATAGACTGGGCTGGTTGATGGCTATGACTTGAAGCAGGTCTGATACACTTAGAGATATGAAGGCGATACAAGTAATAGAAGAAATACTAAGCAAAGCTTTTAAGCGACATAGGTTTCCCGTAAGCCTAAAAGCAGAAGCTGTGCTCCTCTACTTTAAGGGACTTTCCCTAAGAACAGTAAGGGAGTTCTTACTTCACAAGGGTTATGAAGTAAGCATAGAAGCAATCAGAGAATGGTTCCATGCGGTAGGGAAAGCTCTTC
>WYEK01000010.1 GCA_009903855.1 Thermocrinis sp. | reverse complement strand
TTTTTGAACGGAAAGATGGACCTCCTTCAGGCGGAGGCGGTGGGAGACCTAATATCAGCTAGGTCCGAGCTTGCCCTAAAAAGTGCCCTAAGACAACTCAGAGGAGACCTATCCCAGCTTATTGCTCCTCTCAGGGAAAAAATCCTTAACCTCTGCGCCTTTGTGGAGGCAAGCATAGAGTTTGAGGAACAGGACATACCAACCCTGAGCGAGGAAGAAATAAGAAGCCAGCTTGAGGAAATAAAAACCAAAATAGAGGAATTGCTTGCAACAGTTCGAACGGGAGAGTTTTTGAGAAGAGGCGTCAATTTGGCAATAGTGGGCAAACCCAATGTAGGAAAATCCTCTCTCTTTAACAAACTGCTGGGCACTCAAAGGGCGATCGTCACGGACATTCCGGGCACCACGCGGGACTTTTTGCAGGAGCCTTTGAACCTGGAAGGCATCCCAATAAACCTCATAGACACCGCAGGTATCAGGCATTCTGAGGATCCAGTGGAAAAAATTGGCATAGAACGGAGCATACAAAAGCTAAACACCGCCCATCTTATACTCTTTGTGGTTCAAGCTCACGAGCCTCTTGAAGAAGAAGACCTGTACATCTACTCCCTCGTGAAAGATAAAAACCATATAGTGGTTTTAAACAAGGCAGACCTTGGCTTTTGGGAAGGACACAAAAAGATATTTCCAAGCTTTGTGCTGGTCAGTGCCAAAGATGGAAGCGGTATAGAAGAGCTAAAGACCACCATCCTTTCCAACTTGGGTGCAAGCGTGGGCGAAGGGCTCTATATTTCCCTGAGGCATGCAGACCTCTTGCAAAAATCCTTGGGTGTTATAAAATTAATACTGGAACAAAACTTAAAAGAGTTGTCGCCTGAGATCCTAATGCTATACCTCAGAGAGATTCAGCTTTATTTAGAAGAGCTTTTAGGTAGTATTACAACGGAGGAGCTTTTGGGAGAGATATTTTCTAACTTTTGCATAGGCAAATAATAAGGAGGTCAAAGGATGGAAGAAACCCAAGTTCAGGAGAGGAAACTTTACTCCTACGAAGAGTTAAAGAAGATGTCCTTTGCAGAACTGCAAAAGATTGGCAGGGAGCTTGAGCTGAGGCGCGTCACCGGTCTCAGAAAGGAGGAGCTCATAGAGGACATACTCCAAGCTCAAGCCCAGTTGGAGGGTTTGAACTTCGTAAAGGGTGTCTTGGAGATTCTGCCGGAGGGTTACGGCTTTATCAGAAAACAAGAGAACAACTACATGCCAAGTCCTGAGGATGTTTATGTGGCACCCTCCCAGATCAAAAAGTTTGGACTGAGGACGGGAGACCAGATAATAGGCTTTGCAAGACCACCACAAGATAGAGAAAAGTATCAAGCCCTAATAAGGATAGAGTCCG
Organism: Thermocrinis sp.; assembly: GCA_009903855.1. GTDB lineage: Bacteria > Aquificota > Aquificia > Aquificales > Aquificaceae > Thermocrinis. The sequence continues at coordinate 6,667 of WYEK01000010.1, read as the reverse complement.
TGTGTGGGCTTAGCCCAGACCCAGAGATCCTACGGTCAAGACCTCAGTTTGAAAAGCTAACACCCTTCCATCCCACCGAAAGGTTCAATCTTGAAACCACACCTGAGGAGCTATCCACAAGGGTAGTCAGCCTTGTAGCACCCATAGGCAAGGGTCAAAGGGGTCTCATAGTAGCACCACCAAAGGCAGGAAAAACGGTCCTTCTTCAAAAGATCGCCAAAGCTCTAATACAGAACCATCCAGAGGTCCATCTCATAATCCTGCTCATAGACGAAAGACCAGAAGAGGTTACTGAGATGAGAAGGATTGTGGGAGATGGGGCGGAGGTTATAGCTTCCACCTTTGACGAGCCACCAGAAAGACACATGCAGGTGGCGGAGCTTGTCATAGAAAAGGCAAAGAGAATGGTGGAACTGAAGCAGGATGTGGTAATCCTCTTGGACTCTATGACACGCTTTGGCAGAGCTTCCAACGCAGTAACTCCTTCCACGGGTAGGGTTCTCTCCGGTGGTATAGAGGCAACCGCTTTGCAAAGGCCCAAAAAGTTCTTTGGCGCTGCAAGAAACATTGAAGAGGGAGGTTCTTTAACCATCATAGCCACCGCCCTCATAGAAACGGGTTCAAGGATGGACGATGTGATCTACGAAGAATTCAAAGGCACTGGAAACATGGAGATCCATCTTGACAGAAGGCTCATGGAAAGGAGAATATTCCCAGCCATCAACATAGAAAAGTCTGGCACCCGTAAGGAGGAGCTACTCTTGGAAGAGTGGGAATTGCAAAGGATTTGGGTGCTCAGAAAGTTCTTGGCAACCATGGATCCAATAGAGGCCATGGAGTTCCTCTTGGACAAGCTCAAAAAGTTCAAAACCAACAGAGAGTTCCTAAAGGCAATGCACTCTTAAGGTGTTCTAAGAATATAAGCCTTTTGACATACATCTTTGCAAAACCGTTGGATTGGAATGTAGTGAGGAATATTTTTGCTCCTTCATCCGCCGGAAGGATCTCTTTCAAAACAGGCCCACGCGCCCTTGACAATACCACACTCAAAGTTTATTATAAAAACCTATGCAATCTTCCAAAAAGGATTACTACGAGATTCTTGGTGTTCCAAGGAACGCGACGCAGGAGGAAATAAAGAAGGCATACCGCCGTCTTGCCAGAAAGTATCATCCTGATTTTAACAAGGACCCAGAGGCACAGGAGAAATTCAAGGAGATCAACGAAGCCTATCAGGTCCTTTCGGACCCAGAAAAGAGAAAGCTCTACGACCAGTATGGACACGCCGCCTTTCAGACCTCTTCCGGTGGTAGTGAATACAGCGAGCAAGCTTGGAAAGATATTTTTGAAACCGTAGAGGACCTCTTTAGAGGCTTTGGCTTTGAGGATATATTTGAGAGAAGAGGAAGAAGGCGTTCTCAGAGAAGACCCATAAAGGGCGAAGATATATACTACACGGTAGAGCTCACTTTGGAGGAAGCTTACTCCGGCAAAGTGGTTAGCGTCCCACTAGTCAGGGAGGTTACATGCCCTGCCTGTGAAGGCTTAGGGTACGATAGGCATAAAGGAGAAAGAACCTGTCCTACTTGTGGTGGTAGGGGTAGCATATACCAAAGGCAGTTTTTCATAAGCATCTCTCAAACCTGTCCTACCTGTGGTGGAGAGGGAGTAATCAGGGAGCCTTGTAGTAGATGCGGTGGAAAAGGTACTGTTCCAGAAAGAGAGGAGGTGAAGGTACGGATTCCTCCGGGTGTGGATAACGGTAGCAGGATTCTTGTGGAAGGGAAAGGTCATGCAGGACTATACGGCGGTCCACCTGGCGACCTCTATTTGCTTGTAAAGGTTTTGCCTCATAGGCTCTTTGAAAGGAGAGGAGATAACCTTTATTTGGATGTAAACCTAAAGCTAACAGAAGCGGTTATGGGAACCGAGCTTGAAGTACCCACCTTAAGCGGTGAGAAGATTAAGGTGAAGATTCCCGCGGGCGTGAAAGAGGGAGACACAGTCCGAGTGAAGGGTAAGGGTATGCCAAAGCTTAGGGGTGGTGGTTTTGGAGACCTATTCCTTAGGATACATATAGACATACCCAAGCTGAGCTTTTGGGAAAAACACTTCGGAGATGACAAAAAGATTAAACAGCTTCTTGAAGAGTTAGACAAACTACTACCTGAACCCACCAGGGTGAGGGTAAGACAGCCATGAAGAGGGAAGTTAAAAAGAAATACACCATAGGTGTAGTGGCAGAGATGTATAACATACACCCGCAGACCCTCCGCCTTTATGAAAAGGAGGGCCTCATAAAACCATACAGAAGCAAAGGAAGGACCAGATATTACACGGAAGAAGACCTCAAGAGGTTGGAGCTTGTGCTTACCCTCTCCCGGGAGCTTGGGGTAAATTTGGCGGGCATTGAAATCATCCTGAGAATGAAGGAGCAGATGGAGGAGATGGAAAGGCAAATCCAAAAACTCTTGGAGATCATCCAAAAAAGCTTACAGGAGGAAGAAAGTGAAGAGGTTAAGGCAATTGTGTTCTCTAGCAAAAGTGTGGTAGCACGCCTTCAGGATATAATTAACAGGCATGAGAATAAGGGAGACTGACCTACCGGGTATAGGCAAAAAGTATGTGGTACTATTAAAAAGCGGTAAAGAGCTTGTGATAATCATCCACAGTACGGGCAGGAGGGAGGTATATCTTATGGAGGACGAAGAGCCCAGCTGTGTTATAGAGCTGACCGATGAGGAGGCAAAGGAGCTTGGTTTTTTGGTGGCGGGTGCCACATACCAACCTATTTCCACAGAAAAGATGGAAATGATCCTCCAACAGGTGGTGATGGAATGGGTAAGGGTTCATCAAAACTCAAACTTTGTTAATAAGACCATAGCAGAACTTGAAATAAGGAGAAAGACTGGCGTTTCCATAATTGCCATAGAGAGGGGGGGGAAGGTGATCCCAAGTCCAGACCCTTACAAAGAACATATAAGGGCAGGAGACACACTGATTGTGGTGGGTACCAGACAGCAAATGAAAGCCTTCTTAGACCTATGCGGAGGATGTAGCACTTAGGATGCACTCTTACGAGATTCTCTTGTGGATAGGACTTCTCTTTACCCTGCTTTTTGTTTTTGGCTTTTCTCTTAGGTTTTTAAAGGTTCCCTACATACTCTCCTTTATGTTGGCGGGGCTTGTGGGAAAGGAACTCTTTCCTGAAAAAGTGATAGAGTGGGTTACCTTTTTAGAGCATTCTGCGGTGATCTTTCTCTTCTTTTTCATAGGGCTTGAGTATTCCTTTGAGCGCCTTGGGGCTATGAGGAACATTCTAAAACCTGGCTTGGCGGACCTTTTTATAAATTTCCTTCCAGTGTTTCTTGTAGCATATTTGGCTACCAAAGATTTTATCTTTTCCACAGTTGTTGCCTCTGCCCTTTATCCTTCCAGCACTGCCATAACCGCCAAACTGCTGTCCGACTACAGAAGGCTCGTTTTCCAAGAAGCAGAACTACTCATAGGCATTCTCATCTTTGAAGACCTTATTTCAATAATACTGCTTTCCCTGCTCTCCGGTGGAATTAATGGTGGGCAGGAGGAGCCCACCTTTCTTTTGCTAAGAAGCGTTCTCTCCCTTATAGTGTTCTTTTCTGCCTTTTACCTTCTTAGAAACTTAGCCTGCAGGGCGGTTGGTGAGATAGATAAAATCTCAGAGGAGACCATTTTTCCCTTTTTGATCGTGGGTACTTTGCTTTTGCTGTGTGGTCTTGGAGAATGGATGGGAGTGTCCTCTGCCCTGATCGCCTTTATGCTGGGCGTTATAGTCCCCGAAGACAGCCTAACTTACAAGACGGTAGAAGAAAGGTTAGCTGACCTAAAAGAGCTCTCTTTAGGTGTCTTTTTCTTTTCCTTTACCTACTCTGCCAACATAAGTTTTGATCAGAACCTTTATCTTTTGATCACCTTGCTTTTGCTTTCTTTGATCACAAAGCTCATATCCACCTATTGGGGTGCCAGGCTTTATGGGCTCAGCAAGAGGGTTTCCATAAGGGCTAGCCTTTCCTTCTTGGCAAGGGGTGAATTCTCTTTGATCTTTGCCAGCTTACTTCCCTCCACCCAAGCTTTGGTCTTTTTGGTAGTTTTGATCACATCCATTCTTGGAAGTATAGGTTTTGCCTATGCACCCAAGGTGGCATCCGCCTTAGCCAAGCCCAAGGGATAGGTATTCCCTTACCAGAACTCCCTCCTTTATGCCCCAATCACTTACCACAATTTCCCTTTTACCAAACAAAAGCATAGCCCTGTAGAAGACCATAAGTCCCGGAATTATCACCTTTGCCCGTTTTGGCTCTATGTGTGGAAAGGTCTTTACTCTGTCCTCTGCTTTCATACTGCTGAGGGTCTCTAGCCAAAACATAATATCTTCCAAAGTTAACTTGGAGCCATGCACCAAAGAACCTTGATAGGGAAATACGTTGTTCTTTATTGCACTTATGGTGGTAATTGTTCCACCCAACCCCACCAAAACATCGCAAGGACGGACCACATCCTTTATTAGCTCATCCAGAAAATTTTTCAAAGACTCCAGTTCGTAAGGCTTGGGAGGGTCGCTTTGTATAAACTCCTCCGTAAGATTAACTACGCCCACCGGAAGGGACTTTAAATATTCAACCTCTGTGCCCTTGCCACATACAAACTCTGTGGAGCCTCCCCCCTGGTCTATTATGCAAAATTTTCCCTCCGGCTTTAGAGAAAAGGCAACCGCTAAGAAGGCAAGGCTACCCTCCTCCTCTGGGGTTATTACCTTTAGCTCCAAGCCCGTTTCTTCCTTTACCCTCTTTAAGAACTCCTGAGAGTTCTTTGCCCTACGTAGGGCTTCTGTGCCAATTAGGACTATTCTTTCTGCCCCATGCTGTTTTGCCACTTGTATGTATTTTTTGATGGTCCGCAATGTCTCTTCCATAGGCTCCTCTTGGAGGTAGCCGTTCTCCTTCAACCCTGTAGCCAAAGAGGTAATGTTGCCTTCCTCGTAGATGATTCTAAAGGAGTTAGAAAAGTCTGCTATGCTCAACCTGCAGGAGTAGGAACCAACATCTATGGATGCAACCTTCACTAGTAAATTATACCATCATTCTCTTCTACTACTTGACCCATCCGCTTCTGGGTGTAATATTCCAATCTATGGAAAGGACTTACTGCAAACATCAGCATGTGTTCCATGTGCCCAAGAAGGAGGCGGAGAGGCGTGTGCTTTTTGTGTTTCTGCTGACGCTGGCCTTTATGTTTGTTGAGATCGCCTCCGGCTATATCTTTGGTTCCGTTGCCCTTTTGGCGGACGGCATACATATGGGAACCCACGCCTTAGCCTTTGGAATATCCTTCACCGCCTATATGCTGGCAAGAAGGTGGTCAAGGGATGTTAGCTTTTCCTTTGGCACTTGGAAGGTGGAGGTGCTTGGAGCATACACCAGCGCAGTGCTTTTAAGTATGATGGCTTTCCTTGTTCTTATAGAAGCCCTTTTAAAGTTCATAAACAGGGTGGCGGTTAAGTATGAAGAGGCCCTTTTGGTTGCCTTTGGAGGATTGTTGGTAAACTTGATCAGTGCCTTTGTCTTGTCCCATGAAGAGGACCACAAGCATGACGTTAATCTGAAGTCCGCTTACCTTCATGTGCTTACAGACGCATTGACCTCAATATTGGCAATAGGTGCCCTTTTGGGTGGCAAATATTTTGGCATGTGGTATTTGGACCCCCTCTCTGGAATTGTGGGCTTTTTTGTGATCGTCAACTGGGCATATGGACTTCTCAAAGAAACTGCCTGGATACTCCTTGATAGGGAGATGCGCTCCCCCATAGTGCAAAGGATAATTAACAGCATAGAAAGGGATGGCACCAGCAAAGTCCAAGATATACACCTCCTCAGGGTCCATCATGATAAGTATGCGTGCATACTTACCGTAACCACCACTCAGGACCTTCCTGCGAACGACTACGTAAAACGCCTTGAAGAGATAGAAAACCTGGTTCATACCACGATTGAGGTGGTATATTGTATAGTTCCTGTTGATAAAAAAATATAACAATGTTAATATATATTGAAGGATGGAGCATTTGAGTGAAGAAATCCTTGAAGAGTGGGCAGAGCTTTTGAAGGCTTTGGCTCATCCCATAAGACTGAGGATTTTGGCAACTCTCATAGAAGGTAGCCAGTGTGTCAAAAATCTTACCGAGCTCCTCAAAATCTCCCAACCCAACGTATCCCAGCACCTTGGAATACTTAGGAACAAAGGTATAGTAGGTTGTAAAAGGGATGGCTCCATAGTTTGCTACTACATTAAGGATGAAAGGGCTTTAAAAATCTATGAAATATTAAGCAAGGAGGTGACAAAATGGCAGGAAACGTCATCACATTAACAGAAAGCAACTGGCATGCGGAGGTCATTAACTCGGACAAGCCAGTTCTGGTGGATTTTTGGGCTCCCTGGTGTGGTCCCTGTAGGATCATAGCACCCATCATAGAAGAGCTGGCAGATGAGTTTGTAGGCAAAGTGAAGGTCGGCAAGCTAAACACCGATGAAAATCCCAATATAGCTATGCAGTATGGCATAAGGGCAATACCCACCTTGATGCTTTTCAAAAATGGTGAAGTGGTTGATACAAGAATTGGTGTTCAACCCA
>WYEK01000037.1 GCA_009903855.1 Thermocrinis sp. | reverse complement strand
TAATTCAAGGGCTTCTTCCCTTGCCTGAAGTATAACTTGTCTTGCCTTTTCTGTAAATTTCTCAAACATCTCTCACACCTCTCTTTTATTAAAGATATCTCAAAGCTGTGAAGATTGCAATGGATAGTTAGCCTACAGTTCAAGCCTAGGCAGAAAGGATGTCCCAATGAGATATTCGTGGAAAAACTTCATGGAGAAAAATCGTAAAGAAAGAGTTTCTTAAAGGATTGGTCAGTGGTTCTGTTAGCTATGTGCCTTTCCTTCGGGACTTCATCTACCTCCACAAAGTAAAGACAGTTGGTAACACACTTAGAAACACAAGAAGGAAGTAGTCCCTTTTCTAACCTCTTATAACAGTAATCACACTTTTCCACCTTCATGGTGTTCGGATTAAAAGCTATGGCACCATAGGGACAGGCTATAATGCATGCCTTACATCCTATGCATCTGATCTCATCCACATAAACCACACCGTCCTGCCTCTTTCTCATGGCGGAGGTTGGGCAGGCAAAAACGCAGGGTGCGGGCTCACAGTGAAAGCAATTCATAGGCAGAAAAAAGCCCGAGGGCCGATCTCCCACACCTTCCACCCGCAAAACCCTCATAGGCCTTATTCCAAAAACCTCCAGTCCCTTTTCCTGAACACAGGCAACCTCGCAAGAAAGACATCCAATACATCTATCCACATCTATAAGCATTACAGGTTTTCCCATGGTAGTTAATATATTATTAGCTATGGAAAGGGTAAAGCAAAACCTTAAGCGCTTATTTTTAATAACCTTTATCTTCCTGCTTGGGTGTGCTACTACAACAAACACAGGGTTTACTCTCCTTCCGGAAAGTCAGGAAATTGAAATAGGTAAAAGTTATGTGCCAGTAGCCATAGAGGAGTTTGATGGCATATATCCCGAAAGGGAGGTCCAAAGCTATATAACTCAATTGGGCAACAGGCTAACGAGGGTTACCTACAGAAACCTACCTTACAGATTCTACCTTGTCAATTCAGAACAGATAAACGCCTTTGCCCTTCCCGGAGGACCAGTGTTCATAACGAGGGGATTACTTTTAAAGCTTGAAAATGAGAGTCAATTGGTGGGAGTTTTAGCCCACGAGCTTGGACACATAAACGCAAGACACCATGCAAGGTTCTTAGAAAAAATGACAGCCCTCAACATACTTCTAAACATAGGGGCAATAGTTTTGGCAGACAAACCCTACGGACAAGCCCTAATACAGTTCGGTCAAATTGGCGGACAACTTTTGGCACTAAAGTTCAGTAGGGACCAAGAAAGAGAAGCAGACAGGTTGGGCATTGAATTCACCGTCAAAAGTGGCTACGACCCAAGGGGTCTCATAGAGGTCTTTGAGATGTTTAAAAGGCTTGAAAAGACAAGACCTCCCGAGTGGCTATCTACACACCCATTGCCCGAAACAAGGATTGCGGAAAACACACAGCTTATAAGCAAGCTTTCCCTCTCTGGACCTTTGATAAAGGACAGCGAAGACTTCCAAAGGGTTAGGGCACAGCTTTTAAAAACACAGCCTTCTTTTGAAGAGTTTTACAGAGGGAAAAAACTCTACGAAGAAGGCAAAAGACCCTTGGCAAAGGAACACTTTACCAGGGCTATAAACCTTTGGGATAAGAACTACATGGCTATGGTCTATTTAACCTTTATAAACTTGGATGAAGGAAATCTGGGCACCGCTTATAACCTTGCAACAAGAGCCCATCAGCTGGTGCCCAATGTATTTTCTACCAACTACACCCTTGGAATTGTGCATTTTAGAAGGGGAGAGCATAGAGAATCCATAAATTTCCTTGAAACAGCCCGCCAACTGATCCCAAACTACCCAGATGTGTATTACTATTTGGGAAGAAATTGGGAAGCCTTAGGGAACAGGCAGAAGGCTATAGAAAACTATAAAATAGCCATTGAATTATCCGGCGGAAAAAGACCATGGGAAAGGGACGCAAGGGAACGCTTGCAAAGACTTTAAGGCAAACTATAATTTAATCTTATGAGAATTTTAACTTACCTTATAACGTTAGCCTTTCTCTTGGTTGCCTGCAAAAAAGAGTACACCTTTTACGGACATCTTTATGATGCGCCCGCCTATGATTTTGAGCTTACCTCCCAAGATGGTAAGAGGGTAAAACTATTGGACTATCTAAGGGAGAAAAAAAATAGTGCTACTGTTTTTTGGCTATACCTTCTGTCCGGATGTATGCCCTACAGCACTTACCACTATGGCGGAGGTGATGAAAAATCTGAATGAAAAAGAAAGAGAAAGGGTACAAGTTCTGTTTATAAGCGTAGACCCAGAGAGGGACACTCCTCAACAGTTGAAAAGCTATGTGCCCTTTTTCTATCCCACCTTTGTGGGTCTGACGGGAAGTCCCAAAGAGATAGAAAAAACCGCAAGGGAGTATAAGGCTTACTACAGAAAGGTAGAGGGAGAATCAAAGGGAGGCTACCTAATAGACCACACCGCCACCATATACCTTATAACTCCTGACCGCAAAATAAAACTCCTATACACACCCGCAAAGCAAGACCCTAAGAAAATGGCGGAGGATATCCAATATCTACTCAAGAGCTTTTAAAAGAAATCTTTGAAAGAAACGGTTTTGAACTTTCCAAAGAACAGATTGAAAAGTTTTCAATCTACCTAAAAGAGCTGAGAAGATGGAATAGAGTGCATAACTTAACTGCCATAGAAGACACAAAGGAAATAGCCATAAGGCACTTTTTGGATTCCCTTACCCTTAGCCTTTGCTTTAAAGAAAAGAACGTGGATGTAAAAGGAAACACCTTCTGTGATGTTGGCAGTGGTGCTGGCTTTCCGGGCGCCGTGCTGAGCATATATTACGGTCCTGTTTTAAACATTACCCTCATAGAATCCGTTTCAAAGAAATGTGCCTTCCTTGAGTTCATAAAGGCTGAACTTGACTTGAGCTACGAGGTTATATGCAGGAGGGCAGAGCATATCAACCTTGAGTTTGATTACGCAGTCTGCAGAGCGTTGGGAAAACTAAAAGATATAGAGCCAATCCTTTTGAAACTATCAAAAAAAGGTGCCTTTGTGATGAAAGGAAAAGAGTTGCCAGAGGACTATCAATTTTGCAAAATAGACCTAAAGGACATAAAAGACAGCTACATTATCTTCATTCCAAAAACCAAATAGCCCGTATGGGCTACCATTATATCCTCTGGTCTTAATCTTTCATAAACGGGTTTGTATTTCCTTAGGAGAATCTCCATAACCTCCACACCAGCAAAGAGCCCATCCATTTCTTGCAAAAGGCGAGAAACTTGGTTTGTGGTGGGAAGTAAAAAACCGCACATTGCACTATTTTTTAGAACACTGTGGACTTTTTTCAAATACAGCCAAGGTTCCCTTACATCCACAAAGCAAGCGTCAAATTCTTTTCCCGAAAGGTCCGCATCCATAAAGTCCTGGTTTATAGCCTCCACATTTTTACAAAGTCCAAAGGTATCCCAATTTTTTAGGGCATTTTTGTAAAACTCTTGAGATACCTCATAGGCGACCACTTTACCAGCAAGTTCCGAAAGTACTGCCGTTAGGGCACCACTACCTATACCAAACTCCAAAACCGTTGAGCTTTTGTTTATCCCAAGCTTAAAGGCTATGTAAAAAGCATCCTTCGGATATATGATCTGTGTCTTCCTCTTAAAGCCATAGAGTATTATGGCTTCCAAGTTGGGTTTTAGAAGATAAAAACCATTTACCAATGTGCCAAACTCTTTTCCTACAACGTCCTCAAACTTTAAGGTGCGTTCCTTGTAGTTCAGATTAAAGTCTTTGGTTATCCTCTTTAAAAACCTCTTATCCTCTATCTGTATGAGGACAAAGTCTCCTTCTTGTATAGGCATTACCTTCTTACTTTGAAAGACTATAGGTATTATAAGAGAATAGCCCTTCATTTGCCAGTAACATCGGGTGAGGCTGTTCTAAAAATACAAACCCATTGACACACAAGAGTTTTAAAGCTAAAATCTAACCCTGATGTTTGTTAGCCTTCAGTTCAAGCTTGAACTGAAAAAGGAAGACAAAGAAAAACTTATAAAGCTTATGCGTAAGCAATCCTCTGCCATTCGCGTAGCATACAATATGCTAAAAGAGTTGGAAAAAGAGAAAACAAAAAGCCCACATGCCCAAATATACCAAAGACTAAGACAGCTATTCCCTGAACTGCCAACCAGATATATTGACTCAGCCATTTACAAGGCTAAGCAGTATCCTACAGATAAGCCAGTAGTGTTTGGAGGCAAAAGACTTTTTGAAAAGCTTTGTAAAAATCATCTTTCAGGAAAGACAAGAGAAAAACTTAAAAAGCAGTGGAGAGAACTCAGACAAGGAACTTTTATAAGCATCGGGTCAAAATCAGACAAAGGAAACAGGCTAACGAGATTTGAAGACCTAAACGGACAGCTTTGCCTTAGAATTACCACAGGAAATAGAGAGTTTATCTACGCCAAAGTGTTAAGAGAACCAAGCAATAGCAAAGACAAGTGGCTCACTTTTATGGCTATGCTTTTAGAAAGCTGGCAAACAAAAAATTACTTTGCCTACACAGTGGAGTTAAAACTGAGAGATGGAGAAGTTTATGGAAGTGTATCCTTTGAACTTCCAACGCCTGAAGTGAAATACACCAAAGAGAACGGAGTAATAGCCATAGACACAAACGCATCACCTATACACTTAGCCATAGCTGAGGTATCAAAAACTGGAGAACTACTAAGCTATCAAACCATAAGCCTACACCACCTTTTAGGACTTTCTCAAAACAGCAAAGACCACCAAGAGTGGATATTAGCCCATCAGATAGTGGATTTGGCCATTCAGAAAGGTAAAGCCATAGCCGTAGAAAACCTAAAGAAACTCAAAAAAGGAATGCGTGGGGATGGGAAAGCTGAGTTAAGAAAAAGACTTCATCAGTGGAACGCCAAAAAGTTTATGCAAAAGCTAAAGAGGGTAGCAATGTTAAAGGGAGTGGGAGTAATAGAGGTAAATCCCGCCTACACCTCAGTTATAGGCATGCTAAAGTATGCGCCACAGTTAAACATAGACAAAGACATAGCTGGTGCTTATGTGATAGGGAGGAGGGCACTGGGCTTTAAAGAGGACATGCCTGAAAATTACGAGAAACTTTTGAAGGACAGGGCATATTTGGAGTTTGCCCTAAAGAGGTATGAAGAGAGAGAAAAGGAACTTAGAGAACTTATAGAGAAGGAGACAAACCAATACGAAAGGAATGCCTTAGAAAGCGAACTAAAGAATGTCCAGAATGCAAAGGAGCTATTAACCAATCTCCTACAAAGCCTTCAGAGTGAGCCAAGTTCCTGCGAGGGAGCCGATGGAAGGAATCCCGAGCGGGGGAGGGTAGCAAAAACTACCCTTCAAAGTGCTTGGCAAGTTCTGAAGGTAGCCCTCCTCTTCCCTATTCTCGGAAAGGTCTTGCCAAGGGACCTTTCTCCTCTGAAGCCCATACTGGTGGAAGGGGCGTGGGATAGGGTGAGGAGTAGGTTAGTCCCTCTAGAGGCTGGAGGGACGCTCCCGATAAGGGATTTTTAGAACAGCCTCGTAACATCGGGTTAAATTTAATCCAAGCTATGAGAATAGCGGTAGGTATGAGCGGTGGCGTAGATAGTAGCGTAAGTGCCCTACTTTTGAAAGAGCAGGGGCACGAAGTTATTGGTATTACTCTGCGTTTTCATCAAGAGGTGTGCGACGAGCTTAGGGTATGCTGTTCTCCGAAGGATGTGCAAGATGCGGTAATGGTATCCCAAAGGCTTGGCATTCCACATCTTACCTTAGACTGGGAAAAACTGTTTGAGGAGAAGGTTATAAACATTTTCGTAAATGAACACCTGAAAGGTAACACACCCAACCCATGTGCCATCTGCAACAGGGATGTAAAAACAGGATTTTTAGCAAGATATCTCCAAAAGGTAGCCCTCATAGACAAGTTGGCTACTGGTCATTACGCAAGGATCGTAGATTACAAAGGAAGAAAACTAATAGCAAGGGGGAAGGACGCAAAGAGGGACCAATCCTACTTTTTGGCTTTGATAAAAGAAGAAGATATAGAACTTTTGGAATTTCCACTGGGCGAGCTTACAAAAGAGGAGGTAAGGGAGATAGCCAAAAGGCATGGACTAGAGGTTGCCCAAAAGCCGGACTCTCAGGATGTTTGCTTTTTGATGGGAAAGGATGTGGGAAGTTTTCTGAGGGAAAGGTTAGGAAGCCAAGAAGGCTACTTTGTTTATAAAGGGCGGATAGTAGGAAAACACAAGGGCTTTTATGCGTACACTGTAGGACAAAGAAAGGGTCTGGGCGTAGCCTTAGGAAAGCCCGTTTATGTGGTGGGCGTGGAACCTTCAAAGAACATAGTCTACTTGGGCGACGAGGAAGAGCTATACAGAGATTGGCTGATTTTAAGGGAAGTAAACTTTCACCTGCCACCGTCGCTTTGGGATGAGCCAAAGGCACAGGTTAGATACAGAAACACTCCAATAAAAGTAAAGGGTATAAAACCCTTAGAGGATGGTAGATACAAGGTATTCTTTGAAGAGAAGGTGAGAGGCATAACACCCGGTCAGGTTTGTGCCTTCTATGAAAACGATGTCCTACTTGCAGGGGGGATAATAGAGGAGTAAATTTAACAATATGGCTAAGGAGAAGGAAGAACTTAAGGTAGAGAGCTTGGAAGAGGAAGTGGAGCAGATGAAAAAAGAAGTTGGTAAGTTGCTTGAGTTCCTTCTGCCTCCTAAGGAGGTAAGGAGAGAGATCATGAAAAACGTATACACCATTGAGCTTTCTATCTTAAACATCTTCAAAACTCTACTGGACTACAAAGTAAAAGAGCTTGAAAGAAAGTTGGAGGAAAAGGGAGAAGGTAAAAAGGAGAGGGTCAAGAAAATACAAGTGGAGTGAAGGTCTCTCCTGTACCTTAAGTAAAAGCACCCTTCCAGCAGGTTTTTAGACTTTTCTACTTATCTGCGGTAGCTTGCACTTTCTACTTCTTCTTCTTATTCTCATTCTATATATTGCTTTTTATATAAGAGAAATAATTAATAGGCAGGGCTTTTTTCACACCCAAATCCACCAAATCCTTGATTCTATTGGGTTTGCGAAAAAGAATTTCACATCCCATGCCTGAAGTTATTGTCTCTCTTAGCTTAGACGAGATGGGAAATGTAACGGAAATCCCAATACTTACGGACAATTTTCACAATTTCACAATTTTGTCTCTAAGTTCTGGAAAATCCGAATAAAATTTTTGACGAAAATTCCAATACTTACGGACAAAAATGTGAAATTCCACTCGAAGCCTTGAAAATTCTTACTTTTAGCCATGTGAAATTCCCTTTGAAAAAGTGACGGAAATGCCATAACTTACGAAGGGTATCCTTTTTTCACATTTTTTCTCCTAAGTGCTGAAAAATCCGAACAAATTTTTTGACGGAAATTACAATACTTACAGCCAGAAATGTGAAATTGTGAAAAGGGGATGTGAAATTCTGGGCTAAAAAGTGATGGAAATTGCTATACTTACGGATGGTATGTGAAAAATCGGTCTCGGCTTAGTAGGACAATGATTACAGAAGTTCAGATTATATTAACAGCTGAAATACTTAAAAGTGTTTGTTGTCAATACATTTAAGTGTACAGCCGTTTTGATTAGTGATTTACATCATATCTTTAAAACCTTGATTAGCTGAGAAATACGCTATGCTGTGAGATTCTTCAGATTTTATATTAACATTTGGGGTGAATGTGTAGAGTGAAATTGTCCGTTGTTTGAGTATTCTTTGTTGTGCTTATAATTAGACCTATGAGATTTTCTAACGAAGCAAAGTTAGGTGCTTTTGTGTTCGCGGTGGCGTCTGCCTTCGCCTTTCTGATTTTAACCTTTGGAGAGATTCCTGTTTTTAGGCCCAACACAAAGGTCTACGTAGTGTATTTTCCTGATGTGGCTGGGCTTTCTGTGGGGGCAGAGGTTAGGGTGGCTGGTATAAAAAGCGGTAAGGTAAAGAACGTTAGCTTAGAGGATGGT
>WYEK01000045.1 GCA_009903855.1 Thermocrinis sp. | reverse complement strand
CCTTTATTTGCTTATATACCACCTCTGGGGGCACATCCACCACTCCAAAAACTCCTACTGTATTCTGCACTGTGATGGAGGTTACCGCAGACATCCCATAAACGCCAAGGGCGGTAAAGGTCTTTAGGTCCGCCTGAAGCCCGGCACCGCCACCACTGTCAGAGCCCGCTATGGTCAAAGCCCTTGGTATTTTCATAGCTTACATATTATATTCCACACGAGTTTCTATAAAATATAAGCACCATGATCGCAAGATATACAAGGGAACCCTTCAAGGAACTTTGGTCGGAAAAGAGAAAGTTTGAGCTTTGGTTAAAGGTAGAGCTGGCAGTTTGTAGGGCATGGCACAAGAAGGGCAAAATTCCCACCCAAGCCTTGCAGGAGATAGAAAGGAAGGTCAAGGTAGATGAAAGGACCCTTGAGAGGATGGAGTATTACGAAAAGATCTACAAACACGATGTGCTCGCCTTCGTGTCCGCCATTGGAGAGCAAATACCCGAATACTCCCACTACTTTCATATGGGGCTAACCTCCTCCGATGTGGTAGATACCGCCTTAGCTTTACAGCTACAACAAGCCCTAAACCTGATCATTGAGGATGTGGATAGGCTGTTGGAAAGGTTAAAGGAACTTGCCCTGAGGGAAAAGGACACCATCATGATGGGCAGGACTCATGGGGTGCATGCGGAACCCATGACCTTGGGGCTGAAGTTTTTGAGTTGGTATCAGGAAATGAAAAGAAACAGGGATAGGCTTGCGAGGGCTCTGGAAAACATATCCTACGGCAAGCTCTCCGGTGCGGTGGGAACATACTCTAATTTGGACCCGGAGATAGAAAGGCTCGCCTTGGAGGAGCTCGGGCTAAAGGTGGAGCCTGTATCCACCCAGATTGTGCCAAGGGACAGGCATGCGGAGGTTCTGTGGGCTGTTGGTATAACCGCCACATCCTTGGAGAGGTTTGCCATCGAGATCAGACATCTCCAACGTACCGAAGTAGGCGAGCTTCAGGAACCCTTCACAGAAGGGCAAAGGGGCTCTTCTGCCATGCCACACAAGAAAAACCCTATCCATGCGGAGCGGGTGTGTGGATTGGCAAGGCTGATAAGGGGCTATCTTACCACCGCTTTGGAGAATGTGCCACTGTGGCACGAAAGGGACATATCCCACTCCTCCGCAGAGAGGGTGATCCTGCCGGACGCCACCACCGCCTTGGATTACATCCTGAACCTTTTCATCCAAATTTTAGATGGACTGGTGATAGACCGGGAAAGGATGATAAAGAACATGGAGCTTTCCTTTGGGCTCTACGCATCCTCAAAAGTTTTGGTGCGCCTTATGGAAAAGGGAGTGCCAAGGGACAGGGCTTATGAGATGGTTCAAGCTTGTGCTATGAAAAGCTGGAACCAAAAGAGGGCTTTTGCGGACGTTCTGGCAGAAGACCAAGCTATAAGAGAATTTCTGTCGGTGGAGGAAATAAGACAGCTCATAGAACCAAAGGGCTTTTTGAAAAACATAGATGTCATCTATTCAAGAGTTTTGGGTTCAAGCTGAGCTCCCTCATAGAAGTTTGCTAAAGGAAGGACTATATTAAGGGCATGAAGAAAAACAGGTTAGCGAACGCAAGAAGTCCCTATCTTAGAAAATCCGCCCACCAGCCGGTAGATTGGTACGAGTGGTCAGAAGACGCCTTCAAAAGAGCCAAAGAGGAAGATAAACCCATCCTTCTTTCTATTGGGGGTGTGTGGTGCCATTGGTGTCATGTGATGGCACACGAGAGCTTTGAAAACGAAGAGATCGCAAAGATCATAAACGAAAACTTTGTGGCCATAAAGGTGGACCGGGACGAAAGACCGGATATTGACCGGCGTTATCAGGAGGTGGTCGTAGCACTCACGGGCTCTGGTGGTTGGCCTCTTACAGTATTTCTCACTCCCAAAGGGGAAGCCTTCTTTGGTGGCACCTACTTTCCGCCCGAGGACCGGTGGGGAAGACCGGGCTTTAAAAGTCTTCTCCTGCGAATAGCCCAACTTTGGAAGGAGGACAGAGAAAAGATTTTAAAATCTGCTAAACAAATATCCCAAGCCTTGGAGCTTTTCGGCGTACGGTCCTACAAAGACCATGTGGGAGAGGAGCTCCTTGACAGGGGCATCAATCACCTTCTTTTGAGTGTAGATTACCAGCACGGAGGATTGGGAGATGCACCCAAGTTTCACCACGCCAAAGCTTGGGAGCTTCTACTTTACAGATACTTCTTCACCCAAAACAAACAGCTTTTAAAGGTGGTGGAGCTCACTTTGGATGCCATGGCGAAGGGGGGCATCTACGACCACCTGTTGGGTGGTTTTTTCAGATACTCCACAGACCAAAACTGGATCGTCCCTCACTTTGAAAAGATGCTTTACGATAACGCAGAACTTTTACAGCTCTACTCCATGGCTTATCAAGTTATTCCAAAGCCACTTTACGAGCGCGTTGCCAAAGGCATAGTGGAGTATTACAAAAGGGAGGGCACAGACCCAAAGGGAGGCTTTTACGCATCCCAGGATGCAGACATTGGGCTCTTGGACGAGGGCGGATACTACACCTTTTCTTTGGAAGAGCTAAAGAATGTGCTAACGCCAGAAGAGCTAAAGGTGGCAAGCTTGCACTTTGACATAGGACCAAAGGGAGAGCTGCATCATGACCCCACCAAGAATGTGCTCTTCATAGACAAAGAAGAGGATGAAATGTCAAAAATTTTGGACATGCCCAAGAAAGAAGTCCAATCTCTACTTGAAAGTGCCAAAAGAAAGATGCTCAAATACAGAGAAGAGACAAGAGAAAAGCCCTTTGTGGACAAAACCATATACAGCGGATGGAATGGGCTTATGTTAGAGGCTATGGCTCAGTATTACAAAACCTTTGGAGACCCATGGGCAAAGGACTTTTCCGAGCTTACCGCAAAGAGGCTCCTTGAAGAGCTATACAAAGAGGAAGGCTTGGAACATACCCACGGTGTGAAGGGCTTTTCTGAGGACTACATATTTTTGGCAAGAGGACTCTTGGCACTCTATGAGATCACACAGGAGGAACAATGGCTAGAGATTGCCCTAAAACTCACCAAACAGGCAATAGAAAAGTTTTGGGACCCGCAAAACTGGGGCTTCTTTGACACAGAAGGGCAGGGAAATGGCTTTTTAAAAGTAAGACTAAAAAACATTGCGGACACGCCCACCCAATCTGCCAACGGCTCCGCGCCCTATCTTTTGCTACTTCTCGGAAGTATAACCCAAGAGACGGAGCTGATTGACTATGCGGAAAAGAACCTACAAGCCTTTGCCCGCTTTATCCAAGAGGTGCCCACAGCCTCCGCCTCTTACCTGATAAGCCTTTATGCCTACCTTAAGGGTATATACAAGGTGGAGACCAGAGACTTCTTTGAACCTCTGTTAAAAGCCTTCAGACCCTTTAAGTTTGTCCTCCGCAGGGATGTAGATGGAGTGGTTATCTGCGAAGGAACCGCGTGCAAAGTTTATCTTGGAATACCCGATTCCTTTTCGTAAGGCCAAGTTAGAATGCCACCCGCCAGATTGTAAGCTTCGTAGCCAAAGTGTCTAAGCAGGTATGTGGCAAAGGCACTCCTCTCTCCACTTCTACAATAGACTATGATCTTTTTATCCTTTGGCAGATTGGCGTAGGCAAACCTAAGCTCATCTAGGGGTATGAGCGGAGAGTTGGGTATCCTTACCTGCACATGCTCGGGTGGAGTTCTAACATCAAGCAAAAGCACACTGTCCTTTTCTTCCTCCAAAAGCCTCTTTGCCTCTTCTGGTGTTAATTCTGGCACTTGAAACATAAGAATATTCTAATATGAAAATCCCAGAATTTCAACCCACTTCAGACCCTTCCACCCCCATGCTACACTTTCCGTTATATATTGCACCCCTCTCCACAATAAGCTCTTGCACCTGAATGTCCCCTTCTACCCTACCAGAAGCCTTGATCTCAAGACTCCTTGCCTTTATATTCCCATGAACCTTTCCATAAACCACTAGATTTTCAACGTTCAAGTCTCCCTTCACATATCCCTTCTCCCCAATTATTAAATCACCATTACCCTTTATGTTCCCAATAACCTCCCCATCTATTCTGGTAAGTCCCCCAGGTATGGTTATGTTTCCCTCAAAAAGGAAGCCAGGACTCACAATAGTGTGCAATTCTTTAGAATCTAAACCTCCTTCTTTTTTCTTCCCGAACATAGTGCTGTTAATTATAACACACCAGTGGTCTCAGGTATAGGTCTGACTTCTCGTCCTCTGCGTTTGTGGATTATAATTATACCAGAATGAAGAAGTATATAACCATCATAATAGCCCATCACGAAGGGAAACCACCAAAAACTATAAGAATTCGCAAGAGCTACCTAAAAGCTTTTGGTATTCTTGCTTTAGCTTTTGTAGTGTTTTCTATATTTTCCTATTTTGCAAACCTTAAATTCTTCTCTGAAATGCAAGAGATCAGAGCAGAAAAGCACAAGCTTGCCCAAGAAATAAAAACCGTGGCTTCAGAAAAACAAGAGATTGAGAAAGAAAGGCAATTGCTTAACTCAAAGCTGAAAAGTTTGGAGGATAAGCTTCTTTCCATAGAGGATTATCTTTCAAAAAGGGGTGTTATAAAGGGCTCTTTGCCAATGGGTGGTGCAAGCACCAATAAGGTGTCCTACGACCTTTCTTATCTTCAGTTTTTGGAAAAGAGGGCAGACTACCTCCACACTTCCATCAGAGGCATACCCTTAGGCTATCCGGTATATGGCAAGATCACTTCTCACCTTGGTTGGCGGAAAAATCCCTTTGGAGGGGGGTATGAATTTCACTCGGGCATAGATATAACCGCACCACAAGGTAGTAAAGTTCTAGCTACAGCAGATGGAGTGGTAGTACTCGCTGGTTGGTACGGGGACTACGGAAAGACGGTGATCATAAGACATCCCTCTGGATACCTTACGCTTTATGGGCACCTTTCCCAGGTTGATGTAAAAGAAGGACAAAAGGTAAAAGCTGGCGATGTGGTGGGAAGGGTGGGTTCCACCGGAAGAAGCACAGGACCACACCTACACTACGAGGTAATAAGAGACAACAAACCCACAGATCCCTCTAAATTTTTAGCTTGGGAGTAAGCTAAGGACTGAAAAGCTACGGTTAAATCTAATGATGTGAATCATATTGACACTGCATTTCAATTTTGCTAAAATAGATAATGAAACTAAATCTCAATAGTAGGTGTGGAATGAAAAAAGGTTTTTCTTCTCTCTGCGGTATTTTCCTCCTTAGCCTTTGCCCAGAGCACCGAGGAGCGCATTAGACAACTGGAGGAACAGATAAGAACGCTCCAACAGGAAATTCAGAGACTAAAGGAGGAGTAAAAGAAAGTGGAGGAGACAGAGCAGGAAACGGGGGTGTTGAAGGAAGAGCTAAGAAAGCTTAAGCTTGAGATTGCCATCCCACAGCTTGAGCTGAAGACCTACTCCGGCTTGGGACCCGCCGCATCAAAGGCTATGTTTAACCCTTGGGGTGTTTCCATAGGTGGATAGAAATTCACTTTCTTCACAATCCTGATAAAAAGCCAAAAAACACTGTGAATGCTAAGAGGTTAATACTTTACTTTGATGAAGATGTCAACTTTTGGCATTAATGGACTGGGCTGGTTGATGGCTATGACTTGAAGCAGTTCTGATACGCTTAGAGATATAAAGGCAATACAAGTAATAGAAGAAATACTAAGCAAAGCTTTTAAGCGACATAGGTTTCCCGTAAGCCTAAAAGCAGAAGCTGTGCTCCTCTACTTTAAGGGACTTTCCCTAAGAACAGTAAGGGAGTTCCTACTTCACAAGGGTTATAAAGTAAGCATAGAATCCCTCAGAGAATGGCTCCATGCAGTAGGAAGAGCCCTTCAGACAATATATACGATTGCTGTTTGGGTCTATGTGGATGAAACAAAGGTAAAAGTAAGGGATAGAACTTATTACCTGTGGCTTGCGGTGGACGAGAAAGGTTTGCCTGCGTTTATGTATCGTTGGTTCTTTACAACACAAAGGCAAAGGGATGCACCACTGACAAGGGACCTTGGTATGTGAGTGCAGTCAAAAAGCTTCCAATGGAATGGGAACATGAGACTTTTGGGAAGAGGAATGTGGTAGAGAGATGGTTTTTCTACATCAAGCACAGAATAAAGAGGTTCTACAAGAGGTTTCCTTGGAATGCTAAGTATGAAACCGTCTATAGATGGTTAGCCTCCTTTATTGTCATTTATACGATCATGAACCTGAAAAGTTGACATCCTCGTTCTGTTTATGTAAATAAGACCTTTCTTGAGTTTTTTGAAAGTTTGGAATTTTTCGGAAGTGGTATAAAATAAACCTATGAGGTCTGCCTATAGAGTTTTTCTATCTGGCAGGGTGCAAGGAGTAGGCTTTAGGAGCTGGACACAGAACCTGGGAGAGAGCTACGGACTTAGCGGTTGGGTGCGCAACCTACCGGACGGAAGGGTTGAGGTTTTTGTGGAGGGCGATGAGGAAGTTGTAGCCCAGTTCATATGGAAACTGTGGGAGGGACCAAGGTCCGCAAGGGTGGACCGGATGGAAATTTTAAAGGAGGTGCCAACCCATGAAGAAAAAGGCTTTTATATTAAGTATTAGCCTACTTCTTGGAATAGCCTTTTCTCAGGAATGCAAATACCACAAGGTAAAAAGCGGAGAAAGCTTAGAGAAGATCGCAAAGAACTACGGAGTTAGCGTACAGGAGCTCTTAAAAGCTAATAAGGGCATAAAAGCAAACAAACTAAAAGTGGGTGAAAGCTTGTGCATACCTCAAAGGAAGCTTGCAAAAACAAAAACACAAGACTACGCTATATACAAAGTCAAAAAAGGAGACACGCTACAAAGCATAGCTGAAAAATTTGGGATTGATGTGCAGGAGCTAAAGAGCTTTAACAATCTAAAGTCCGAAAAGGTAAAAGAAGGACAGGAACTAAAAATACCCGCCAAGGGCACTGCCAAAAAACAAAAAAAGGAAACCCAAGAGTACGGAACCTATGTAGTTCAAAAGGGCGCAAAGCTTGAGCATATAGCAAAGAAGCTTGGTGTTTCCCAAAGGGAGTTGGAAGAACTTAACCCAGAGTTAAAAGGTAAATGGCTGAAAAAGGGAACAGTAGTTAAGGTGCCAAAGCAAGAGCAGAAAAAGGAAAAAAGGGAAGAAAGCTACACGGTATATAAGATCAAAAAAGGAGGCCGCCTTGAGCATGTGGCTAAGAGCTTGGGGGTGTCCAAAAAGGAATTGGAAAGACTCAATCCAGAGCTGAAGGGTAAGTGGCTTTCTGCGGGAACAGAGGTAAAGGTGCCCATAAAGGTCAAAAAGGAGGAAGAGCCAAAGGTCTCTTACAAAACCTATGTAGTTCAAAAGAGCGCAAAGCTTGAGCATGTAGCAAAAAAGCTGGGGGTCTCTCAAAAGGAATTAGAAGAGCTTAACCCAGAGCTAAAAGGTAAATGGCTAAAAAAGGGAACTGTAGTTAAGGTGCCTGTAAAGGTAGAGGAAAAGAAACAGGCGGTCCGTCCGGCAGAAAAACCCTTAGAAGAAAGGGTGGAAGAAAGAAGGCACGCCATCCGTCCTGTAGAGAAACCTTCGGAAGAAAAGAAGCAAGAAAGCACATCTAAGGCAGAAGCTGAAATGCCACAAGAGAAAAAGCGAGAGGATGCAGAGGTGAAAATATCAAAAAATAGCCTGCCTATGCCTGTGGATGGTAAAGTTTCTAAGAACGGTAGAGGGATTACCATAGCCACAGATTGTGGAAAACCGGTAAAGGTGGTTGATAATGGAAGGGTCATATACAGTGGAGGAGACCTCAAGGCCTACGGAAACATGGTCATAGTGGATCATGGAGATTTTATCTCTATATATGCATACAACGAGAAAAATTTAGTAAAGAGAGGCGATAGCGTGTCAAGAGGGCAACAAATTGCTTTAGTTGGAAGAAAGAACGAAGGAGAAGAATGCATGCTTTACTTTGAACTTAGAAGTAAAGAGGGTGTTCCACTAGACCCAACTGAGTATATAAGAAACACCCAGTAAATTACTCCATAGGGCTTATGTAAATTATTGTTTTTTGTAC
>WYEK01000012.1 GCA_009903855.1 Thermocrinis sp. | reverse complement strand
TTATGAATACCTTTCTTCAGGCTCGTTATCAATACCTACAAAGCTACTACACTTTGAAGATCTTGGGAGGTTGGAAATTATGAAAGTTAGGTTTTTAATGATTGCCTTTGTACTTCTATTTGCCTGCGGTAAAAAGGAAGAAAAGTTGACAGAAAAAGAAAAAACTCAAGAAACTCAAACTATTCAGGTGATTTTTCAAAAAGTGCAAGATTTCGTAGAAGCTACTGGTAGCGTACAGCCCGATAAAGAAGGTGTGGTAAAAATAACATCACGGCTACCGGGTGTTATACAAAGCATAAACGTACAAGTTGGAGATAAGGTAAAGAAAGGTCAGCTACTTGCGGTGATAAAAGCACCAGACACAACGGATCTATACTCCCAAAAAATCTCTCTGACGGCACAATTAGAACAGTCAAAAAGATTATACGAATTAAAGCAAAAACTTTACGAGATAGGAGCTATACCAAAAAGCGAACTTATGGATGCAGAAACCAACTATAAAGTAATAAAAGCCCAGCTGGAGGGCGTGGAGCAGAAGCTAAGGCTGTTGGGTGGTGGCATGGGCATGAGCGATGTAAGGTCTCCTATAGAGGGTGTGGTTTACCAGATAAGTGCGCATGTAGGTGATAGCGTGGATACATCTACGGAAATAATGAGCGTTGCAGACCCCAAAAGGGTCATGGTGGTTGCTCTACTTCCTGAGAAGGACGCCTTTAAGGTCAAAAGGGGAAACATCGTAGAGTTTAGCATAAGCACCTATCCTGATAGGAACTTTAAGGGTATAGTGAAGTATGTAAGCGACGTTGTAGATCCAGAAACCCATGTAGTAAAGGTTTACATAGAGCCCTTAGAAAAAGAGCCTTTCAAGATAAACATGTTTTTTAACATAAAGATTCTCACAGGAGAAAAAGAGTACGCGGTATTACCAAAAAAAGTTCTTTTATACCAAGATGGTAAGTTTTACGTTTACCTTCTGGAAAATGGAAAACTAGAGAAGAAAGAAGTAGTTTTTGTAAAGGAGTTGGAAGACGGTAATGTAGTACTAGAAGGTTTACAGGAGGGGCAGAAGGTACTCCTAAATCCCATGAGGGAGGTATCACCTTGAGGTCTTGGGTGAGCTTTGTTGCGAACAATGCTTTACTCTTTATACTTATTACACTCGTATTTGTTGGCGCCTTTGCAATTTTTCTGAGAAATCTAAATGTAGAAGCCTTTCCCGACCCTTCACCACCCGTCATAGAGATAGTTACCATTTATCCCGGTAGGTCTGCAGAGGAAGTAGAAAGACAGATAACTGTGCCTTTGGAAATAGCCCTTGCGGGTATGCGTGGTCTTCATCGTATAAACTCTATCTCGTTATACGGTCTTTCGGACATCAAGTGTACCTTCTCTTACGACATACCCTACAGAGAAGCAAGACAAGAAGTTATAAATAGGCTATCTACAGTTAACCTTCCTGATGGAGTATCACCTCAAATAATACCCAATCCCATAGGGGAGGTAATGCGATACACCGTAGTAGGCAACAGGGACCTTATGGAACTGAGGACTCTGCAAGATTGGGTTATATCCAGATACATAAAAACCGCAGAGGGCGTAGAGGATGTAGCAAGCTACGGTGGTTTTATAAAGGCTTACGTAGTGGAGGTAAAACCTGAAAATCTCATAAAATACAAAATTTCTTTGTCTGACGTAATTCAAGCCATTTCAAACTCTAACATAAATGCGGGGGGTAGAGCAATAGATTTTGGTTCTCAGTACTTCCTTATAAGGGGAGTAGGTCTAATCAAGAGTATTAAAGACATAGAACAGATAGTAGTTGCTTATCGCAACGGTGTGCCCGTTTTGATAAAGGACCTTGGGGAAGTTAAGCTTGGCAACATACCAAGAACGGGTATAGTGGGGCTAAATGAAAAAGACGACATAGTTATGGGTGTGGTTATACTACGCAGAGATGCCAAAAGCATTCCGTCTATAAGGTCTATACAGGAAAAGATTCAAGAACTAAACTCTTATATTCTTCCGAAGGATGTGAAGGTTGTGCCTTTTTACGAGAGGGGTAAACTCATAGACACTGTTATTCACAAAGTTTCGGAGATAGCTATTGTAGGTATAGTTTTGGTGTTTGCATCTGTCTTTATATTCTTAGGCGATCTTAGGATAGCATTATTGGTAGCCCTTGCGGTTCCTATGTCTTTGGTTGTAGCCCTAGGTGTTATGGCAATAAGAGGAGAATCCGCCAACTTTCTTTCCATAGCGGCTATAGACTTTGGAATAATAGCTGACATACCTTTGCTTTTCATAGAAAACTACCTCAGAAACACAAAGCAGTTTGGGGTCAAGCGTGGAATAGTCCAATCTTCTCAGGATGTAGGAAAGCTTCTTTTTTTCTCAATAATTTTAATCGGTATATCCTTCATTCCCATTTTCTTGATGGAAGGAGCCGAAAAGCGCATATTTGCACCTATGGTCAAAACTTACCTTTATGCAATAACTGCTGTAGTAATTTTGACTTTTACCTTTGTGGTGGCTTTTTTGGTTTTGGCGGTTAAGTCTGCCAAAGAAGAAACGCCTGTAGTTAGAATTACAGAGCATATCTATGACAAAGTTCTCAATAGGCTTTTAAATCTGAGGCTAAAACATATAATCTTAATAATTTCCTCCCTGGGACTGCTTAGCCTTCTTGTCATAAAAAGTTTAGGACTTGAGTTCATTCCCAAGATGGACGAAGGAAACGTCTATATGCGTATAATTTTTCCCTATTCCATATCCCTCTCCCAAACTTACGAAAACGCTAAAAAAGTAAGAGACTTTTTGCTGAAATTTCCTGAGATAAAAACCGTAGAGTTTCAAGTGGGAAGACCAGAGGACGGAACAGACCCAACTGGACCTTTCAATTCTGAGTACTTCATAGACCTAAAACCTTACTCCCAATGGAAGAGGTTTAAGTCTAAAGAAGAGTTGGAAGAAGCTATAAGAGAGGGTGTGAAAAGTATGTTTCCTAATGCAGATATAAACGTCTCTCAGTATATACAGGATAACCTTGAGGAGGTTATAACAGGAGTAAAAGGGGAGAATGCGGTAAAGATTTTTGGCGATGACCTTTATAAACTGGATGCAATAGCAAATCAAGTAAAGGAAAGTATATCTAAGGTAAATGGTGTTGAAGATGTAGGTATCTTTAGAGAAATAGGGCAACCCAACTTGGTGATAGAAGCAGACAGAGAAAAACTTGCTACCTATGGTCTTAGTGTGGAACAGCTTATGGATACTGTATCCGCAGCATTGGGTGGAAAAGAAGCTACACAGGTCATAGAGGGAGACAAACGCTTCTCTCTACTTGTGATACTTCCAGAGGAACTTAGACAGAATGTTTCAAAAATAAAGGATATTCCCATCTTACTGCCTAATGGTTCTTACGTAAAGCTATCTTCTGTTGCAGACATAAGGTTCAGCACAGGTGCGTCCTTTATATACAGAGAAAATTACAAAAGATACATACCCATAAAGTTTAGCGTGGTTTCCAAAGACCTTGCGGGAACTGTGCGCCAAGCCCAGGAATCTGTGAAGGATATTCAGCTACCGGAAGGATACTTCATGGAGTGGAGTGGGCAGTTCAAGAGTTTGGTAGAAGGTTTAAGGCGTTTTGCCTTTTCTAGCACTCTTGCACTTCTTTCCCTTAGCGTTTTTCTTTACATAATAAATCGTTCTGTGAGAAATACTCTTATCGCTATGTCAGGCATTCTATTTGCACTTTTTGGAGGTTCAGTAAGCCTTTTGATAGCTGGACATCCCATGAGTTTTTCAGCTATAGTAGGCTTCGTATCCATACTTGGAATATCCGTATTAAACATATCATTTATGCTGGAGGCTTATAAAAA
Source organism: Thermocrinis sp. (assembly GCA_009903855.1). Classification (GTDB taxonomy): domain Bacteria; phylum Aquificota; class Aquificia; order Aquificales; family Aquificaceae; genus Thermocrinis. The sequence goes on along the minus strand of WYEK01000012.1, from coordinate 4,299 downwards.
ACATATACTTGATGGACTATCTCCCACAGAATCCGCTAAAAGAAGTGCAAAAGAGAACTTTAGAGCTGTACTTTTAAGTAGTTTTACCGCATCCATGGGACTTTTGCCTACTGCACTTGCAAAGGGTGTAGGAAGTCAGATACAAAAACCTCTCGCAATTGTGGTAGTGGGTGGTATGCTCATCTCAGGACTACTTATATTATTAGTAGTACCACCTCTTTTGAGGTATGCATATGTGGAGGAGAGGTAAGGTTCTGGGAGTTATTTTTATGGCTCTTTTGCTTACAACACAAGATGATGAAAACGTACCAAAAAGTATGGAGCCTGACCTAAAGTTCAGTTATAATCTTGACAGGATAACCAGTTTGAATTTTGGTTTAAGAACACCTACGGATTTTGAATACATCACTAATAAAAATAAGCACACAAACCAATACCTTATCTGGTTAAGCATAGAGTTTTGAAGACCTTCCTTCCCGCAAACACCTATAGCTGCAGAATACTCCTTAAACCTTAGCAAGGCACCGCCGAAGAATCTACCACATACCAAGCGGAAAAGCAGTTAATTGGGTTGCCCGAGATAAAGTCTCGGGTCATGCAAGATTGGACCTCACTGCCCTGAAGTTCCTTAAAGAGAAGAAGCCCACAGTGGGCACAGCAGGCGCAAACCGTTTTACCCCTAAGCCTATACACAAACTCCAACCGTTTGTCGGATAATTTCCCACAGTAAGCGCATATACCTATCTCTTGAACCTGCTTTTCTTCTTCCTTTTTCAAAAGAAGCTCCCCGTGCCTTCTTACGATCTTTCCTTCCCTCTCCAGCTCTCTAACATCCCTGTATATGGTCATGAAGGAGACGCCAAAGTGTTCCGCAAGGGTTTTAACACTGTTGTATCCCTTTGCTATGAGTTCAAGTATTTGTTCCTTCCTGTTCATTTTGCATTATAAATTTAACATCCTCTGTATAAACTTTTCAACTCCTACGCTCGCCTTTTCCCTTATAACTATGTCCGCTATCTCGGATATGGGAGTGCTCTCTGGGTTTATCTCTACCACCTTGGCACCATGCTGTTTTGCCACAAAGGGAAGAAGTCCCGCTGGATAAACAACTCCCGAGGTGCCCACAACTAAAAACACTTCGCAGGACTTTGCCAAACGCTCAGCCTCTTCCAGAGCATCCATTGGCAAACTCTCTCCAAACCAAACTACCGCCGGCCTTAAAAGACCATTGCAAAATTTACACTTTGGAGGTATCTCTCTTAAGGGTACCTCGTAATTCTCATACTCCTTTCCACAGCTTGTGCATCGAACCCTCCATATGTTCCCGTGAAGCTCTATGACCTTCTTTGTGCCCGCCCTTTGGTGTAAGCCGTCCACATTTTGAGTAATTATTACAGCGTTCAGCTGTGCCAAAAGTTTGTGGGCTCTGTTGGGCTGTGCTTTGCTTATAAGCTGTCTTCTCCAATCATACCATTCCCAAACCAGTTTGGGATTTTTTCTAAAAGCCTCCGGCGTTGCCAACTCTTCGGGCTTGAAGTTCTTCCAGAGCCCTTCCTCGCCCCTAAAGGTAGGAATACCACTCTCCGCAGACACACCCGCCCCCGTTAAAACCACCAAATTCATCATAGATTTAATTTTTAACCATCCTAATGCCCATAAACAACTCCAAAACCTGAACCCAATTAAGAGCTTTTAACCCTCTCTTGTTAGAACTATAAAACGCCCTCCTTTAAGAGTTTTTCCACATACACATGCAGTTCGTCCAAAGGCACTGTACCAACCTTTTCGCCTCCCAAGAACACATCCACCGCCAACTTTACTTCCCTGTTTATCTTTACCTTGGTGCCCACGAAGCCTGTGTCTCCCGCACCGTGCTGTCCGCAACCCTTGGCGCAACCAGACCAGTGCATTCCTATGGGTTTCTCTCTTGGTAATCTCTCCGAAAGGTAATTGGCAAGTTTTACGGTGTCAGGCTTGTTTTCTATAACCCTAAAGGCACATGTCCTGCTTCCCTGACAAGCAACAGGCTCATAAATCCAGAAATTCTTACGTTAGCAAAACAAGAGTGCGAGCTCATATAGGTGGGAAAGGAAGAGGGCTACCACACATTAAATCAAGAAAAGATAAATAAGCTTTTGCTTGAGTATGCCCAAAAAAGGGATGTGGTTGTTAGGCTGAAAGGTGGAGACCCTTCGCCTTTGGAAGGGGAGGAGAGGAGAGGCTCTTTCTTGCTGAACATGGCATAGAGGTTGAGGTTATTCTGGGCGTAAGCTCAGCGACGGGAGTTCCAACTTCTGCGGGCATACCCTTGACTTTCAGAGGAATTTCTTCTTCTTTTGAGGCAGTTGATCGCCCAAAGGCTTTTGGAGGTGGGAAGGGACCCAAAGGAACCCGTAGCCTTTATTGAAAGGGGCACTACCCCTTGAGGAGAGGCTTGTGGTATACACCTTAGAAGAGCTCGCAAAGGAACCTCCTGATGTTAAACCTCCTGTGGTTATGGTGGTGGGTGAGGTGGTTGAGCTCAGGAAAAATATCAAAGATAAAGCACTTTTCAGCTTAACAATTTAACACCCCTCTGGTGCAAAGGTGGTAGCTGGGCTTTTTTTGCTTTGGAGATATTTTAGTTTCCCATTGTCAAATTTTATTAGCCAGATTATATTTAATCCAGAAGGAGGAGTAAACATGGAAGACCTGAAGAGGTCTGCGGAAGAACTATTTCAGAAGGCTTATATACTTCATATGGCGGGCGAGCTTGATAAGGCAATAGAGCTTTACGAAAAGTCCGCGGAAATCTACCCAACTGCCCAGGCATACACCTTTATGGGTTGGGCATACAGCATGAAGGGAGATTACGAAACTGCCATAGAACTGTGCTTGAAGGCGATAGAGCTAGACCCAGATTTTGGCAATCCTTACAATGATATAGGTTCATACCTTATTGCCTTAGGAAGGTATGACGAGGCTATTCCTTGGCTGAAAAAGGCTATAACCGCCAAAAATTACGAACCAAGGCACTATCCACACATAAACCTTGCCCGCGTCTATCTGGCAAAGGGTATGTTCAAGGACGCCCTGCAGGAGCTGGAAACCGCCATCAAGATCGCCCCAGACTATAGACCAGCCCACATACTAAGACATCAGATACTGGCAATGCTGAACTAAATTGTTTGCTCTCAAAGAGCACTTCCCTCTCTATCTCAAAGTGAGGGTGATAGGCATTAACAGGATTAACATCAAAGAAAACGGGTAATTGGGAATAAGTAGTATCTATCTTTGGCATCTCTTCGTTGGCTCTTGCATGAACCTCCTCCAAGCTTAAACCCTCTTTGTAAAGCTTTTTCACCACGCTCCTTATGTCTTGGATGTACTTTTTAGTCCACGCTACCTGCCTCTTGATGTTTTTCTTTCCAAAGAGAGGCTCTCCATGACCTAAGAGGAGAACTTCTGGCTCTAGCTCAAGGATCTTGTCCAAGCATTCTATCCAACTTTTAGAATTACCAGAGCCGAGGAAGGGTACCCTTCCACCAAAGACTATGTCTCTGGATATGAGAACCTTCTTTTGGGCTATGATGATGGTTCCCTTTTCTTTAAAGGCTTTTGCTCCGTAAAGGTGGTCTGTGTGATAGTGGGATATGATCAAATAACAAGGCCTTATATAATTATTTTTTGAATACCTCGGGTGAGAAATTCAGAAAAGCTAAGAAAATCTTCTGAAAAAAGCCCTTAGTGGGCAGAGGTTTATAATACCCTCAAATCCCACTAAGGAGGCGCAACAATGAACTACCTTAATAGTTTATACCAAAAAGTCCTTTTGTCCATCTCTATAGTCTTGTCAGACTGTGAAAAACAAGTGAAAGTAGGAAGACCGCCAAAAGTCTCAGACTTACAAATAGCTTGCCTGTATGTTATGTCCTATATAACAAACACACCAGTGTTTAATCTTGCTAAAATCCTTATAGACCCTTCCATTCAGTCTTATCACTTGTTTAGAAAATATAGAACCGCAAGGGTTTATAAACTTTTAGAACTATACAGAAGGAAAATGAACTTGATAATCTTGATTTTAAGCATCCTATTTGGAAAGGAAATAAAACTGATAGTTGATGGCACTATTCTAAGAGTTGCAAACATATACAGGGCACAAACAAGGAAGATAAAGAGAGTTGCTGGAAAGAAATTTTGGGCAAAGAGGAAAAGAGACATCTATAGCTGGGATTACCAAAGGAATGTAAGATTTGAAGAGGTTCATTATGGGCTTTTGGTAATGATTGTTTGCGATAGGAATGGAATTGTTTATGA
>WYEK01000007.1 GCA_009903855.1 Thermocrinis sp. | reverse complement strand
AAAGGGAATATCCTCAAGACAAAGAGCCCTACTTGGTGCTTCACAGCATCTATGTTCTCAAAGGAGATCGTCAAAAAGCATTGGAAGCATTGGAGGAGGGCTACAGAGCGAACCCAAACTCCAAGGAGATAATGATTTTCTTGGCAGACGAATACATAAGGAGAAACCGCCTACAGGATGCAAAAGAAGTGTTGGAAAGGTTGGCAAATTTGGCGGTTGATAACCCCTTGCCCTATTATATGTTAGCTCGGATTTATCTGACTGAGGGTAAAAAGGAAAAGGCCATAGAGTATTTAAACAAGTCCCTGCAAATAAAAAGAACCTTTGAGGCGGGCTTTACCACCTTGGGAAGTATCTACGAGGGCGAAAAAGAGTTTTCAAAGGCTGAAAGTCTTTATTTGAGTGTGCTGAAGGAGGAACCCACCAACCGCACTGCCCTTGAAAGGCTCGCAAACCTTTACACAATAACAGGACGCTTCCAGGACGCCAAGGATGTTTATAAAAGGCTCTTTGACTACTACCCAGAGAAGGGCTACAAGCTAAGATACATTTACCTTCTAATAAAAACTTCAGACTTTAACGAAGCAGAGGAGCTGGCAAGGGAGCTTTACTCTCAAGAGCCCGATAACTTAGACGTAGCCTTTGCGTACGGTGTATCCCTTGAAGCCAACAAAAAAACAGACCAAGCCTTAAAGGTTTATGAAAAGCTGTTGGAACAGAACCCTAACAACGCCAAAATCATGGAAAGGCTCGCAGTGGCTTATATGGACCAGAAAGATTACAAGAAGGCTGAGGGTTTGGTTAAGAGGGCTTTGGAATTGGAACCCAACAACCCAGACCTTAATCTGCTCATGGCAAACCTCCTGAGCGAACAGGAGAAGAACGCAGAAGCCTTGCCCTTTGTGGATAAGGCAGTAGAGCTAAACCCCAGGGATTACAGAGGATACTTCTTAAAAGCTATCATCTTGGACAAGTTGGGAAAGATCATAGATGCGGAAAGGAGCCTAAGGGAAGCAATAAAGCTAAACCCCGAGGACCCTGAGCTCTTTAACCATCTTGGGTACTCACTCCTTTTGTGGTATGAGGACGCAAGGCTATCAGAGGCAGAAGAGTTCATACTAAAGGCACTTAGCAAGGATCCAGAAAATCCTGCGTACATTGACAGCTACGCATGGGTACTTTACTACAAAGGACAATACCAGAGGGCATACGAGCTTTTGCTAAAAGCCCTAGAAAAGGAAAAGGAAGACCCTGTAATATGGGAACACATAGGGGATGTTCTGATGAAGTTAAATAAAAAAGATCAAGCCCTGGATGCTTACAGAAAGTCCTGGCAACTTTTGGAAGAGGGCAAAAGGGGTGAGCCGGGACAAAAAGAGAGACTAAAGAAAAAATTAAAGCCCTGATGCTGTACAGCTTTCTAAGCTGGAAGGTGGTAAAGTTATCCCTTTTAATAAGCATAATTTTGTCTTTTCTCTTTTTATTCGTTCAGCTTGTTCAAATAGACCAAGTTCTTTTTAAAACTCCCTTCATAGAATCCTTAAGCTTTTTGGGTCTTTGGTTTTTGTATTTTGTGAGCTACTTTTTGCCATCCTCCTTTTTTGTTTCCTCCAGTTGGCTAATTTTTGAACTGAAAGAGTCTAAAAAATTAAGTATTTTGGCTTCCTTTGGTATAGACCCAAAGGTTTTATTTTTTAAGCTTTTTTTGGTGTCTTCCCCTTTGCTATTTTCTGTTTTGTTCGTAGGCTACTTCATAAGGCAAGAGGATGTATCTTACATGAGAAAGCTTTTTGTTTATAAGTATTACACGGAGGTTGTGAAAACAATACCTGAGAAGAGTTTTTACACCTTTGGCGGAATAACTATAAGAATTGAGAAGAGAGAAGGAGACCTTTTAAAGGATGTTTTTCTCAAAATTGACGACTTTTCGGTAAGCGCAGGGCATGCTCAGTTTAAAGGTGATAAACTGATTTTAAAGGACGGTTCTTTAGTTTTTAAAAAGGACGATAAATACTATCTTACCAAGTTTAGGACTTACGAATTAACCCTATCAAAGCTCTTTGTTCCTGAGAAAAAAAAGAGAGAAGCTTACCTCTTGCAAGCAATGAATGTAGTTTTTGCTGTCCTGTTTGCATTTTCACTTTTTCAAATAATACTCCGGTGGATAAACAAACACACCAAGCTATACTACACCTTAGGTTTGATTTTGCTCATCCATCATATAACATTGATCCTTTTAAAAACCATGCTATCTTAGATTCTCTTTTTTCTACGGAGATAAGCGGGTAAATCCTCTATATCAGGTTGTACAGGCTCCACCGTAGACTCAGGGGCTACCTTTTGGAGGGGCTTTTGTTCCTTCTTGACGACACGAAGTTGCGCCTGCTGGACTGCGTTTTCAAAGTCCGTAGCCACGACTGCCACGCGCATAAAGTTTTCTTTATCGTTTTCTAATACAGCACCAAATATGATCAGTGCATCATCATGGGCAGATTCTCTTATTCTGCTTATGGTTTCCTCCACATCTCTGAAAGGCACGTCCTCGCTTACCCAAAGGGTTACCAGCAGTCTTCTCGCTCCAGCAACTGTGTTTCCTTCTAAAAGCGGGCTGGCAATAGCCTGTTCTATGGCAATATCTTTTCTTCCTTCACCCATACCTATAAGGGCTAGCCCTCCCCTCTCCATCACAGTGCGCACATCCGCAAAATCCACGTTTATCAGAGCTGGTGTTACCACTATGCTGGTTATACCTCTAACTGCCTTAGAAAGCACATCATCAACCATCTTAAAGGCATCCTTTACGCTAAAGTTCTTTTCCGCTATCTCCACCAATTTTTGGTTATTTATGACTATGTATGTGTCAACTACCTCTTTCAGCTTTTCTAAACCTTCCAGGGCGGTTTGCATGCGTCTTTGTCCCTCAAAGTTAAAGGGCTTTGTAACTACTGCCACTGTAAGAATACCCATTTCCTTAGCTGTCTCTGCGATCACTGGCGCGGCGCCCGTTCCAGTTCCGCCACCCAAGCCCACCGCCAAAAATAGCATGTCCGTGTTTCTTAGTACCTCCTTTATCTTGTCAATATCCTCCAAAGCTGCTTGCTCTCCTACCTCAGGTCTTGCTCCTGCACCCAAACCCCGAGTGACCTTCTCTCCTATCTGTATTTTGTTGGGTACAGAGAGGGAAGTAAGATGTTGTATATCCGTATTGATTGCAAAAAGCTCCACACCCTCAATACCATCCAGATACATTCTATTTACCGCATTGGACCCACCGCCCCCTATCCCAAAGACCTTTATCCTCGTTGGATTCACTATTTCCATCACAACACCTCCTTAAAGAAGGATTTTATTTTCTCTATTAGAGAACCAAGCTTAACTTTACCCTCCCTACCCAAACTTTCTGGGTTCTGGTTAAAAGAATAGCCATGTACCAATTGGGGCTTCAGCTTAAGCAGGCCTACTGCAGTGGCGTAGGCAGGATCCTGAACTCTTTCCCTCAAACCTATAACACCCGTTGGACTGCCCAGCCTAACGGGTAGGTCCATGTATCTTTCGAAAAAATCTTTTATGCCCGCAAGCTTTGAAGAACCGCCAGTTAAAACAATCCCTGCGTTTATTGCGGACAAATTTACTCCCTGATTGCTTATCTGTTCAAGAACTTTGTCTGCTATCTCCTCCAATCTTATCTGTATAACCTCAGAAACTTCCCTTTTTCCAACCATAGTTTCTTTATCCTCTCCCCTTGGTTTTACCTTTATTTTTTCCGACTCATTGACCATGTCCGCCAAGGCAAAACCGTGTTCTATTTTTATCCTCTCCGCTTGTTCTATGTTTATTTTCATAAAGTGGGCTATGTCCTTGGTTATGCTGTTCCCACCCATAGGTACTGTGCCCGTTAGCATAGGGGAGCCTTCCACAAATAGTATAAAGTCCGTAAGTCCTGCCCCTATGTCTAAAAGCAACACACCTTCTTCCTTCTCTTCCTGCGATAAAACTGCTTCAGCACTGGCAAGGATGGAAGGATATCTATCCGCTATGGTCAAACCACTTGAGAGGACAGCCTTTTCAACGTTTTTTAGAAGGCTTGTGCCTACCTTTATAAGGTGCACCTCTGCAGTTAGCTTTGAGCCTAAAAGCCCTACGGGGTTTAGAACTCCCTCCTGGTCATCCAATATGAACTTTCTTGGAATGGCGCTTACTATCTCATAGCCTTCTTCCTTTGCCCTTGTGGTAGCCCTTTCTAAAAGCCTTTCTATTTGGCTTTCGTCTATCTCTACTGGCTGTGGCGATACGTTTATTGTGTCCCTTTCGTTTTGACTTTTTAGAACAGGAGAGGATATTCCAAGGTTTACGGAGGTTAACTTGACACCAGCCATTTCTTGGGCTTCTTTCATAGCCTTTAGTATAGAGGCAACCGCCAGGTCCAATCGTGTTATTTGTCCCTTCTCTATACCCTTGGTTGGCACCTCTCCTATACCTATAATGTGCATATCTCCGTAGCTGTCTATCTCCGCAAGAAGGGCCACGGTTTTACTGGTGCCAAGGTCTAAAGAAGCTACAACTTTCATACCTTTATTTCTCCTTCTTTATAACCGCTATATTTCCAGAAGTTATAAGAACATCCATTTTCTCCATCCCAATTTTATTATAAATTTTTTTCATCCTATCAAGAATTAACGGAGATATCTGGCTAAGTGGGGGCAGGACCATTCTCCCACCCGATATGTAAATAATAGTATTCCTATCGGTAACATATACTTCATTAGTGCTTAAACCCATGTTTTTAATGTACTCCACTAAATTATTCAAATTAGTGTGATATTTCTTTACATAGTCAAAGGAAAATGTGTATATGGTGGGTAATTTATTTTCAATAGCCGGATTATAAAAAAGCTCTCCCTGCTTGTCTATCATCATAAGACTATTGTCATGCACCACATAGGCTATGGGAACCCTTTCCTGAACATAAACATTCACACGGGCACCATCCAAAGAGGGTATTCTTTCTATTTTTACACTCTCCAGAGAATTGTTTGTTAATTCGTTGGCTTTTGCCAAAAGCCTCTTGGAGTCCAAAAAAAGCCAGTTGTTTTTTGAAACCTGATAAACGCTTGAGGAAATGGTAGAAGGAGAAATGCTATTAACGCCGTATATGTGGATTTCCTTTATTCTGAACATTGGGAGGGAGGTTAAAAAACCGGGGAAGAAAAAGCCGGCAAGTGCCATAGCAATTAGCCATACTAAAGCTAATGTGATCTCAAGGATGGCTACCCACCTTCTTTTCCCCTCCTTTTTCATAGTCACAAGTTAAAATATTAACATAGATATCATTCTGTTAAAATCAATACCTTTTTTTCTGCAAGCCATAGGGAAAAGGCTAAGCTCTGTCATACCTGGTATAGTGTTGATTTCTAAAACAAAGGGCTTACCTTCATCAGATACCCTAAAATCAACCCGGGACAGGTCCTTAAGCTCCAAGGCTCTATGGGAACGCAGTGCCAACTCTTGCAATTCTCTTGCCAGTGTTTCGTCTTCCAAGAATTCATACTGGCTCATTCCCTTTGTGTACTTGCTTTCATAGTCGTATATACCCTTTTTGGGCTTTATCTCTATGGGGGTTAATGCTTCTTCTTTTAATATAGCTACGGTAATATCTCTGCCTTTTATGAACTCTTCTACCAGAACCTTTTGAGTTATGCTCCAGAGTTTTTCTATGGCAATTTCTAACTCTTTTTTATCATTCACTACAAACAATCCAACGCTTGAGCCTTGGTCGGCAGGTTTTACAACTGCGGGAAAGCGGTCCCAAGATACCTCTTCTCCTCTCCTTACCGCTATCCAATCGGGCGTAGGAATTTGATGAAACCTGAGAATTTTCTTTGTAAAGTCCTTGTCCATAGCTAAGGCACTACTCAGCACACCAGAACCCACGTAGGGAATGCCCAGAATGTCCAAAAGTCCTTGCACCCTTCCATCCTCTCCGTAAGGACCGTGCAATGCTATAAAAACCTTGTCGGGCTTTATTTCTTTCAACCTCTCACATAGGTTTTCTTCTAAATCTAAGGCTATAGCTTCACAACCTAGCTCTTTTAAGGCTTTTAAGATAGCCTCGCCAGTTCTCAGAGAGATTTCACGCTCCGCGGACCTTCCACCCATAAGCACTACTACTTTCAATTAGCCTCACCTCCTCTTCGAGCTCAATGCCGAACTCTTCAAAAACCCTTCTCTTTGCGTGATTGATAATTTTAATAACATCCTCAAAGACCGCTCCACCCAAGTTTATTAAAAAGTTTGCGTGCTTTTCCGAAAAGGCAACTTGTCCAACCCTGTAGCCCTTCATTCCTACCTTTTCCAAAAGGCGCCCTGCACTGTCAGTGGGTGGATTTTTAAAGGTGGAACCCGCAGTGGGCATTTGAATAGGCTGACTTTCTTTCCTTTTGCTTTTTATCCTCTCATACTCTTCATAAACACTACAATTCAGTTTAGGGAAGAAAAAGACTGCTTCCAAGATTATACCCATGGAAGGGAAGGGAGAGTTTCTGTAGGAAAAGTTAAGATCTTCCCTCTTTAAAAGAATTTCTTCGCCTTCATAGGAGAGAAATTTCACCGCTTTTAAATGCTGGGAAATTTCATAACCGAAGGCTCCTGCGTTCATGGCTATGGCTCCGCCTACGGTAGCAGGAAAGCCCACCAGTCTGTAGATACCCTCCAAGTTTTCCTTGACCCCGAGTTCTACCAAAGTGTTTAAAGGAACGCCTGCCTGGGCTACAATCTCCAAACCTCCATCTTGCTCCTTTATTTTCAAATCTCTCAACATCTTTGTATTGATCACTATGCCTTCAAAATCTCCAAAGATGGTGTTTGCACCCCTACCCAAAACAAAGAGTGGAATATCCTCCCACTGGGCTATTTTGAGGCATTCCTTTACCTGCTTTACGTTTTCTGGAAAAGCCATGTACTTTGCTATTCCCCCTATACCTATAGTGGTATACTTGGAAAGCGAAAGATCTTTTTCCAACTTCATGATTGGGTAATTAATTATAGAGTAAACGAAAGTAGTCAACAGAAGCAGAACCAAGAGTTTTCTTCATAGCTCGTAAGACCTCTCTTGAGCTCTACTGTTTCTGTAACCGTATACAAGGTAGATGAATATTCCAAGGGCGTTCCACAGTAAAAACCTTCTCCAAGTTTCCTTAGGAAGACCCCACATGATAAAAATCAGAAGGAAAAGATTTATAGGGAGTAAGAGTTTTGCATAGGGTACTCTGAAAGTGGGTGCAGCATTACCGCTTCTTCTAAGAAGTATAACGCCTACGCCTACCATAAAGTACGCAAATAAGGTACCTATATTAACCAGTTCTGTTAGTACTTTGAGAGGTACAAAGCCAGCAAGTAATGACAGTATGATACCACCTGTTAACGTGGATACGTAAGGGGTCTTAAACTTACTGTGAACAACAGAGAGCTTTGGGGGAAGTAGCCCATCTCTAGATAGAGCGTAGATTATACGAGTAAAACCAAGCCCCATAACGAGCATCACGCTTGTTATTGATATGATCGCTCCCATAGCTATTAGGTTAGCTATCTCTTTATTTCCCACCTTGAGCATAGCATAAGCTAGGGCATCTGGTACGTTGAGCTCTCTGTAATCAACCATACCTACGAGAACAAAGCTAACAGACATATAAAGCAGAGTGCTCAAACTTAAAGACAAAATAAGACCTAGAGGGACATTTCTTGTAGGGTTTTTTGTTTCTTCCGCGACAGTGGATACAGCATCAAAACCAAGGTAAGCGAATATGATATGAGAGGCTGCACGCCAAATGCCTGTTAATCCGTAGGGAAGAAAGTTCTTAAGATTCTTAAAGTCCACATATTTCATACCAAAAAAGAGAAAAGTAAGAAGAGTTGCTATTTTCAGGACCACTATTAGACTGTTCACCGTAGCGCTTTCTTTAATGCCTATGGTTAGAAGGAAAAATACCGCTACTACACCGAGTAATGCAAAAACATCTACAATGGTACCTTTTGCAGAATCATAAGCACCCGTGAGAAATACGGGCAGAGTAAAGCCAAGGTTTTGTTCGAGGAAAGTACGAAGGTAGCCAGACCATCCCACAGCAACCGCAGCTGTAGCAACTCCATACTCCACCAATAAGTTCCAACCTACAAGCCATGCAACTATCTCCCCTATCGTTGCATACGTATAACTATAGGCACTTCCAGATATGGGATAGGCTGAGCTAAGTTCCGCATAAACTAACGCACTAATACCTATAGCTATAGCACCCAAAAGAAAGGAAAGCACTATACCCGGACCAGCGTATAGAGCGGCCGCTTGTCCAGTTATCACAAATATACCAGCACCTATAATAGCACCTATGCCTAAGAAGGTTAAATCAAGGAGGCCTAGCTTTCTGGGAAACCTTCCTTCATCTACAGCATAACACTTTTTTCTGAAGAAATCCCTCCATAACATGTTTTTTATTATAGCTTCATTATACCTCGGGTGAGAAATTCAGGAAAGCTAAGAAAATCTTCTGAAAAAAGCCCTTAGTGGGCAGGGGTTTATAATACCCTCAAATCCCACTAAGGAGGCGCAACAATGAACTACCTTAATAGTTTATACCAAAAAGTCCTTCTGTCCATCTCTATAGTCCTGTCA
>WYEK01000128.1 GCA_009903855.1 Thermocrinis sp. | reverse complement strand
GAGGACGGAAGGATCGTTATACCCCAAGAGATAGTTCACTACTCCGAGTGGGTCCACGCTATGAGATACAGGATTAAAGAACTCTACGAAAAGGAAGGCAAGGCAAAGGGTATAGATGTCTCCAATGTTAGGGTTGCCATACACAACGCCTGCCATACCTACAAGATGATCGCCGACGACTATCCCTACGACCCAGAAGTTTACAACGGACAAAGACCTGCTGCATCCACCGCGGTTATAAAGGCGCTGGGTGCTCAGGTGGTAGATTACTCCACATGGTATGACTGCTGTGGCTTTGGCTTTAGGCACATTCTAACCGAAAGGGAATTCACCAGGTCTATGGCCATCCAAAGGAAGCTCAAGGTGATCGCAGAAGAAGTAAAGGCAGATGTGATCATTACCCACGACACAGGATGCACCACCACCTTTGAAAAGAACCAGTGGATCGGAAAGGCACACGGCATGTATTACCCTGTGGCGGTGATGTCCGATGTGATGTTTGCTGCACTCGCCTGTGGAGCTCATCCATTCAAGGTTGTCCAGCTCTACTGGAACTGCTCCCACTACGAACCACTTCTTGAGAAGATGGGTATTACCAACTGGAGAGAGCTCAAGAAGGAATGGGAAGACACTGTTAAATACATCTCCGAGCTTGAAAAGGCGGGCAAGTATGACGAGCTGATGGAATTCTTCAAGGAATACGACCTTTATGAGCCCTACAGCAAAACCTCCACAGGAAAGCCTAGGGCATCTGCCACTGCCAATATGCCACTGTTTAAGTCCTAAGCTTTTTTGGGGGCTTTTGCCCCCTTTAATAAACACTTTACAGGAGGTTTGGTTATGGCAAAGAGTGTGCTGGTAATTGGTGGAGGACCTGCCGGTTTGGGAGCGGCAATGATCCTTGGAAGGCTTGGTATCCCAACTATCCTGGTGGAAAAGGAGGACAGGTTAGGTGGGAGCCCCATTCTGAACCACTATCACACCCTTATACCCAGAAAGCTAAAGCCGGAGCAGGTGCTCGGTCCTTACATCAAGGAAGTGGAAAGCAATCCCAACGTGCAGGTCAAACTAAAGACAGAGCTTTCCGCCTGTGAGGGAGAGCCCGGAAGCTACAAAGTTACCCTCTCCAACGGTGAAACCCACGAGGTGGGTGCCATAGTGGTTGCCACGGGCTTTGAGCACTTTGACCCAAGGAGAAAGGGAGAGCTAGGTTATGGGCTGTATCCGGACGTGATCACCAACCTGGAGCTTGAGCAAATGTTCTCCAAGGAAGGAAGGCTTTACAGACCTTCCAACGGACAACTGCCAAAGAGGGTAGCCTTTGTTTTCTGTGTAGGTTCTCGGGACAGACAGCTGGGTGTAACCAACGTGCACTGCTGTAGATATGGTTGTGCCCTGTCCGGTCTGCAGGCTATGGAAATAAGACAGCACTATCCCGATGTGGATGTCTTCTGCTACTACATGGATGTTAGGACCTACGGAACTTGGGAGTATCCCTTCTACTGGGCACCCCAAGAGCAGTATGGCGTAAGGTACGTAAGGGGTAGGATAGCGGAGATAACCTACAGCCCCGCAGACGGTAGGCTAAGGGTAAAGCACGAAGACACCATTGTTCAAAGACCTTCCGAGGTACCCATGGACTTGGTGGTCCTTGTGCTTGGTATGGAACCATCCGCGGGCACAAAAAAGGTAGCTAAAATACTTGGACTTGCCCAGGACCCAGACAGCAAGTTCTTGGTTCCATCCGAAGATTCTGGCTCTAACATCATCTCCAACAAACCCGGCATATTCATAGCGGGTGCCTGCAAAGGACCCATAGACATAGAGTCCTCCCTCTCCGAAGGTGAAGCGGCCGGTGCAGAAGCTGCAGCCTTCGTGGGTGCAAAGGTAACGGTATGAAGAAGCTCGCAGTCTTAGACGACTTTTTGGTTAGGGATTATCTCATAAAGATCCTTGGAGAGGGCGAGGAGTTCGTCCAAGAGTTTTACAAGGACCTCCTCGCCAAGTCCCTCCTTTTCCAAAAGAGCTTGAGTAAGGAAAACCTTGCCTCTTTGAGCAAGGAAGACCTAGACAGCATTTTGGAAAAGGTATTCTCTGTAAGGAGAAAGAGACAAAGGCTCATAGAAGAGACAGGCGTGGAAAATCTAAAAAGGGCAATAAGTGACCTACTTTATGGAAAGGCTAACAGCTGGGAAGAAAGGGTGGAAAATTTTGTAAAGTCCATAAAGGGTGTGGATAGAAAAGCTGCAAGGGACTTGGCGTCTGAGCTTTTGCACTTTACGTTCCCAGAGGAGTATGTGCTGTGGACCAGCTGGATATGGGACCCCGAAAGTGAAAGCGGAGCGGTGGTCTTCCTCAAGGAAGAGCCCCCAAAGAGGCACATGTACGGAGAGACCTACGAGGAGTTTGAACAGATCTACAAACAGATACAAGAGAAGCTCCTTGATTTCGGTATAAAGGTAAAGGGCTATCTTTTTGTGGATATATTCCTTGCCATGATCTACGCCACCTATGTGGATTACATGACGCTATCCACCATGCATAGCGCCAAGGGGTTTTTCCCACCGGCTGGCGTCATGGCAAGGAGACTTTTAGGTGTTCAAAGACCACAAGACATTGAACTGGAGGTTTAGCCATGGCAATACACGAAAGAAGCTTAGTAGAGCCAGAAAGAATTGTAAGAAAGGAAAGGCTAGTTATTGACGGGGTGGATGTATCAGGAGACTGGAACCTGATCATCCTCCCTCGTGTGATCAACGATTATGACCTTGACTTTGCCAAGGAGATCATAAACTCCCCCGACGGAAAGACCATAACCCAATGCTATCAGTGTTCATACTGCACCGCTTCTTGTCCGGTGCACAACTATTGGGATGAGCGTTACAATCCAAGGCACTTTATACACTTGGCAAGGCTTGGGCTCATTGATGAGCTTCAAAAACGGGCGGATGTAATGTGGAGGTGCGTGTCCTGTCATAAATGCACCCACAGATGCCCAAAGGGTGTGCTGGTGGAAGAGGTGCTAAAGGTGATCCTCAGAACTATGGCAAAGAAGGGTCTCATAGACGAGTATCCTTCCAAGAAGTTTGACAAATTCTTTACCGAATCGGTCCTTGAGTACGGAAGGATAGAGGACGGAGAACTGCTCTTTGGTTGGATTGAAAAGCAGGGCTACAATGTGGTAAAAGACCCCATCCTGAAAAAGCCCATACCCTTCCTCGGAGAAACACCCGAGTGGCTAAAGCAGTTGGTAATGAAACCCATAAAGTCCATGAACGTTAGCTTTTTGGTCCTGAACGCCAAGCACATGCTCTTCCATCCGAGGACCAAAAATTGGAACAAGTTCAAGCAAGTTCTAAGAAAAGTTATGCAAGAAGAAGGAGCACTAACTTAAGGAGGTATAAAGATGGGTGTTATTGGTAAAAGGGTTGCCTATTATCCAGGTTGTTCCTTGGAGGGTGCCGCAAGGGCTTATGATGTATCCACCAGAATAGTGGCAAGGGAGTTAGGCTTGGAGTTGGATTATCTGGAAGATTACAACTGCTGTGGTGCAATGGAGTCCAAGAATGTGACCTTTATGGGCACCCTGCTTTTGAACGCTCGGAACATGTCTTTGGCAAGAAAGCAAGGGCACGATGTGATCGTGGCACCCTGCAACGGATGTTCCTTCTCCCTGCAGAGGGCAGAGTACTTCTTGCAAACGGACAGCAAAATCTTTGAAAGGGTCAATGCCCTCCTCAAAGAAGGTGGTGTAGACCCCTTGGACAAAATTCCTGAAACCTATCACATCCTAGAGTGGTTCTATCACGAGGCAGGACCTCAGAAGGTAAAGGAAAAGACCAAAAGACCCCTCAGAGGGCTAAAGGTTGCCAACTATTACGGATGTCTTTACACAAGACCTCACTTCTATGCTAGGACCTATGCCCACGCAGGCGGTCAAGATGAAGAGGCAAGACCAAGGAGAAGGGAAACTGCCGATGACGACGAACATCCTTACTACATGAACGCCCTTTTGGAGGCCGCGGGTGCTACCAGTGTAGAGTTTGAGCCCATGCACACCCAGTGCTGTGGAGGACCACACTCCCTGTCTGACGAGCAAGTATCTGAGAAGTTTGTGATGATGATCCTGCAGACCGCCAAGAGAAACGGTGCAGACATTATAGCCACCGAATGCCCCCTCTGCCACGCATCTCTGGAGATGTACAGACACAGGCTCATGATGAAGGGTGTGCCAGATGTGGATGTGCCTGCTGCGTACTTCACTCAGCTCTTGGGCTTGGCTTTTGGATACAGCGCCAACGACGTTAAGCTGAAGGATAACCTCTCGGACCCTCTGCCCGTGTTAAAGAGGTTAGGACTGGCTTGAGGCAAGAAAATGGAAAAGGAGTGGGAATATAACGGCTGTATAATCCCACTGGACCTGTACTACGAGATAGAAACCCAAACTTGGTTGAGGATAAACGAAGATGGGACTGTGACAATGGGTCTTACGGATGTGGGGCAGGTCCGGGCTGGGCGCCTGCTCCACGCCCGTATAAAGGATGTGGGTAAATACATAAAGAAGGGAAAGCCGGTGGCATCCCTTGAAAGTGGTAAGTGGGCGGGACCCATAAACGCCCTGGTGGAAGGAGAGGTGGTGGAACGCAACGAAAAGGTTTTAGAACAACCAGACATAATAAACTACGACCCTTACGGAGAGGGCTGGATCGTGAGGATGAAGCCGGTGGACCTGGAAAGGGACCTAAAGGATCTGCTCTATGGACCCCAAGCTATAGAAAAGATGAAGGAATACATAGATGAATGGGATATAATCTGCATGAGGTGTACGTGATGGCGGCAAAGGACAAACATGTGATCCTTTTGGTTTCTCAATGGTGTGCCACGTGCCCCGATGCGGACGCCCTCTGGCAGAAACTCCAAAAAGAGTATGGTTTTAAGTATGAGGTTTTGGATGTGGCACAGCCGGAGGGTAGAATGTGGGCAAAGAAGCTCGTAATTAGGGCTGTCCCCTCCACCATCATAGACGGAAAACTTGCCTTTGTGGGCGTCCCGTCAGAGGAGGAGGCAAGGAGGGCTATAGAGTCGTGAAGGTGGTGATCCTTATGACCAGCGGACCCAGAACTCCCTGGAGATGTGCATCGCCCTTTTACATCGCCGCGTTGATGGCTTCCAACGACGCAGAGGTGGAAATGTTTTTCAACATGGATGGAACCAGGCTCCTAAAAAAGGGTGTGGCGGAGAAGATTTTGCCCGCAGAGCCAAACTGTTTGAGCGTCAACGGAAAGAAGTTGAAAACTGTTTATGACTTTATGAAGGATGCCAAACAGGCGGGAGTTAAGTTTTACTCCTGCAAGCAGGCTATAGATGCTTTGGGCTACAAGCCGGAGGAGCTGATCCCAGAGCTGGACGGTATTGTGCCGGCCAGCGAGTTCGCCCTCAGGGCGATGGAGGCAGATAAGGTAATTACCTTTTAAAAATCTTATAAAGGAGGGTATAGCATGGCAGTAGTGAATGGGTGCAACATACCCGAGGACCTGCTTTACGATGTGGACCCAGAGGCCAATGCCTTCACATGGGCAAAGGACAATGGGGATGGCACCTTTACCATAGGGCTAACGTCCATAGCGGCCGCAATGGCTGGAAGGCTCGTTGCCTACACTCCCAAGAAGCCCGGCAGGGTGATAGAAAGGCGTAAAAGCGTAGCCACCATAGAAAGCGGTAAGTGGGTGGGACCCGTGCCTACGCCTCTAACCGGTGAGATAGTGGAGGTAAATGAAGCCCTCAAGACCAACCCCGCCTTGGTAAACGATGACCCTTACGGTCAAGGTTGGATCGCCAAGATAAAGCCCACTAACCCCGAAGAAATCAATCTACTGCTTAAGGGACAGGCAGCTGTGGATGCCCTAACAAAGGTAGCCAACGAAAAGGGTATAAAGTGCGGATAATTCAAAACCTTGAGGGGGTCTCTTCCCCCCTCAATCAAGAACTTTTGGAGGAGCTCTTTGAAGGTTTCAAGGTAAGGGAAGAGAACTTCGGGAAGAAGGTTTATTTTTATAGCCCTGGCTTTAAGCACTACCAAGTGGAAGACTTTTACGTAGCCACTGGTCCAAAGTTTGTGGATGTTTCCATAACGGGTAAAAACTGCGAGCTTATGTGCGACCACTGTGCATCCAGAATCCTCTGGCACATGATTCCCGCCACCACACTGGAGGAGCTAAAAAGGGTTGGAGAGGAGCTAAAAGCCAAAGGTATTGAAGGTATATTAATATCTGGCGGTTCCAACAAGGACGGAGTGGTAGAGCTCTACCCTTTCTTTGAAGCTATTGCTTATCTCAAAAAGGAGCTGGGATTGATAACCACCTGTCACGTGGGGCTTGTAGATAAGGAGCTGGCAAAGGGCTTAAAAGAAGCCGGCGTAGATGCAGTACTTATGGATGTGATAGGAGATGATAGGACCATAGCGGAGGTTTATAAACTGCCCCATAAGTCCGTGAAAGATTACGAGGAATCCTTGGCACTCCTTAAAGAATACAACCACAGAATAGTGCCCCACGTGATCATTGGACTCCACTATGGAAAGATCTTGGGTGAATACAGGGCAATAGACATGATCTCTAAGTTTGACCCAGATGGTCTGGTTTTAGTGGTAGTCATGCCTTACTACGGAAAGGCAAGGTTCCAACTTTTACCCCCACCTACACCGGAGGAGTGTGCAAAGGTCTTTTTGCACGCAAGGTTGAAACTACCAAAGACGCCGGTGGTGATCGGCTGTGCAAGACCTGCAGGACCTGAGAGGATCAAGATGGACCTCTATGCCCTTTATGCGGGCGTCAATGGTATAACCTTCCCCGCAGAAGGTATTTTAACCCACGCTAAAGAGATAGGTTTGGAGCCCGTTGTATCTCCAAACTGTTGCTCAACGGTAGTCCTGCCCATAAATTAATAAACATGCAGATGAAGGTTTTTGACTTAGACACCGCAAGAGAGACCTTAGTTGTAATCAAGCCCATAGTGGAAGAGATAAACGCCAAAAGAATGGAGCTAACCGAAGCTTACGAAAGATTTCAGGAGGAGCAGGACACCCTTGAAAGGATGTATCTTGAATCCCACATGAAGGATCTGGATGCGGCAATAGATTCCCTTTTTAGAAAAATAGAGGCACTGGGCGGAGTGATAAAGGGTATAGACCCCATACTGGTGGATTTTCTGAGCTTTCACAAAAACAGATACATCTGGCTCTGCTGGAAGGAGGACGAAGATACCATAATGTATTGGCATGAACTGAACGAGGGCTTTGCTGGTAGGAAACCAATAACTCTTTTGGAAGAGGATATGCTATAATTTAACCACCTCCCTCGGAGGTAAAGGAGGTGGAACATGAGGAAGTTAATTTTTGTATTTCTAAGCCTTTTTATTTTTTCTGCCATCACCTTACCTGAACCCTCTTTGGCTGCAACACATCATAAACAAAAGAAAGTGTATGTAAAGTCTTCAAAGAAGAAAGCGGTTAAGCAAAAGAAGAAGGTAAAGGTCAAATCCTCCCACCACACAAAAAAGAAGTACGCAAAGAAGAACGTATTAAAGGTTAGATACTCCCACCACATAAACAAACCCCAAGAGGGAGACCTTTTAAAGTTGGAGGGTATGGTAAAGGACCTAAATGAACAGTGAACAATTAAGGCTCATAGAAGAGCTAAAGATCAAGCAGGGGGACACTTGGAGAGTTTTGAAAATAATGAGTGAGTTTGTGGAGGGGTTTGATACCCTCTCCCATGTGGGTCCTGCGGTTACCTTCTTTGGAAGCTCCCGGCTAAGTCAGGAAAACGAAATTTACAAGCATGCTTACAGAACCGCTTTTATGCTTGGAAAGCTTGGCTTCCATATAATCACCGGTGGCGGTCCGGGGATCATGGAAGCGGCAAACAGGGGAGCTTATGACGCAGGAACTGTATCTGTGGGTTTAAACATACAAATTCCCACAGAGCAAAAACCCAACAAATACCAAAATATATCTTTGAAGTTTGAATACTTCTTTGTGCGTAAGGTTATGCTGATCAAATACTCCATGGCTTACGTGATCTTTCCGGGAGGGTTTGGCACCTTTGATGAGCTCTTTGAGGCGCTGACCCTAATGCAAACGGGTAAAGTCTACAGATTTCCCATAATCCTCTATTACACCCCCTTCTGGCAACCTTTGCTGGACTATATGAAGAACATCATGGTAGAGTTTGGAGTGATAGATAAAGAAGATATAGAGCTTATGAAACATGCCAACGCACCTGAGGAGGTAGTCCAAATAGTGCTACGGGAAGCAAAAGATAAACTAAAGCTTATGAAGAAAGAGGACCCGCTTAATCCCTTGGTGGAGAAGTTGGATAAAATCTTAAAGGATGTTTAAGCTACTTCACATATCAGACTTTCATGCGGGGAAAACCCTAAACAGAGTATCAAGGAACGAGGATTTGGCTTACGCCTTAGAACAGGTTTCGGATATATGTCTTAGTGAAAAGGTGGATGTTTTACTGATTGCGGGGGACATCTTTGACAAGGCGGTCCCAGATTACTCCGCAGAAGGTATGGTCCTTGAGTTCTTGACAGAATGGGCGGGAAGGGGTATAGAGGTGGTGCTTATAGCGGGCAACCACGACAGCTACGATAAACTGAGGGCTTACACAAGCATCAAAAAGTTAGCTGGGTTGCATATCTTTGACAGACCAAGCCCAAAGGTGGAGGATATGGTCTTTCAATACAAAGACTTAGCCATTGCGTGCCTGCCCTATCCCAGTGAAAGGGTCCTGACCACCATCTCGGAGGATGCCCACAGAAGCTACTCCCACAAAGTAGCCC
>WYEK01000133.1 GCA_009903855.1 Thermocrinis sp. | reverse complement strand
AAATAGTCCCCGTAGAGGAAGCAAAGCTAAGCATAAAGACAAACTCCTTTCATTATGGCACCTGCGTCTTTGAAGGCATAAGGGCTTATTGGAACGAAGAAGAAGAACAGCTTTATATCCTCTTTGCAAGGGAGCACTACCAGCGAATGATAGATAACTGCAGGGCAATGTTTATGGAGCTTAAATACACAGTGGATGACCTTATAAACATTACAAAGGAAATCCTCGTCAAGAGCCAAATAAGAGAAGATGTCTATATAAGACCCATCGCATACTTTAAAGACCTTGCCCTCACACCCAAGCTTACGGGCTTTACACCCACCGTAGCCATCTACCTGTACAGGTTTGGCAGATATTTGGATACCTCCAAAGGTGCAAGGGTTAAAGTTTCCTCTTGGCGTAGGAACGATGACAACTCCATTCCCTCCCGGTGGAAGGTTTCAGGCGCTTATGTGAACAGTGCATTGGCTAAAACGGAAGCTCTGCTTTCTGGGTATGATGAAGCTATATTGCTAAATCAAAACGGCTTTGTGGCTGAAGGCTCTGGAGAAAACATATTCTTGGTTAGGAATAAGAAGCTCATTACACCCTCCTACTCGGAGCATATACTTGAGGGCATAACACGTGCTGCAGTTATAAAGCTGGCAAAAAACGAGCTTATGCTGGAAGTGGAGGAAAGACCGGTGGCAAGGAGTGAGCTTTACGTGGCCGAGGAAATATTCCTAACGGGTACCGCCGCAGAGATCACCCCCGTGGTGGAGGTGGATAATCGTAAAATCAACGGTGGAGAGGTAGGACCTATCACAAGGGAACTTCAGGAGCTATACTTTAACGCAGTAAGAGGGAAGATAGAAAGATACAAGGGATGGCTAACGCCCGTTTATGAAAAGTAAAACCTACAGAGAGCTCAGAGAGAGGGCTTATGAATACCTAACTTTAAACCGATTCCCCAACACCAACGGCCACAGGGAAGCAAAGAAGTTTTTAAAAAAACTCCTTAGAGAAAAATCCATCCCCTTTTGGGAGGAGCCTTTCAGTGTAAAAAAGCGTGTTCCTATTGGTGCCAGCTTGGAGGTGGAGGGAAGGAAGGTCCAAGCCTTTCCCTTTGTGGGTAGTATAGGCGGAAGCTTTGAGGGATATTTGAAAGAAGATTTCATAGAGGGGGATATTGCACTGCAGACCGCCAAGGGTATAGATTGGAACGCTTTGAAGGCCAAGAACATAAAGGCAGTAGTTTGCTATCTAAAGGAGTTAGACCAGGTCTTTTATGGCATCACAGAAGAAGATATGGCTGTTGTTTGCATCAAAAGGAGCGACCTTCCAAAGGTAAAAGACTTTTACATCAAATTAGAGGTGGAGGTCCGAGAGGAAGAGCTAAAGCTCAGCAACCTTGTGTTTGAGCTGGGCAGAGGTCCGGTGGTTTATATAATAGCCCACATGGACACAAAACCAAAAACCCAAGGTGCCATAGATAACGGCTTGGCATCTTTACTTTTGCCCTATCTTTACGAAGAGCTGAGAGAGAATTACAACATTCCTTTCAAGCTAAGGTTTTTGATCACCGACGGAGAGGAGGTAGGCTTGGAGGGCTCCAAGTTTCACACATTAAAAAAGCCAAAGCACGCCTATTACTGTATAAACTTGGATGGCATAGGCTGGCAAAACCCTGCCATCCTTTACAGAGATAAAGAGGGCTATAATGATTATTGGTTGGCGGAGACCTTCTACAGAAGTGCAAAGGAGATAGGCTTTGAGGTGGAGTTTAAGGCGGTTCCTTCTGCAAAGAGCGATCACATACCCTTCAAGAAGGTAGGGCTTAAAACCCTCTTCTTAAGCTCCCACCCCCTTCCAATAAGGCATACTACGTGCGATAATTACGACGCGGTAGATTGGCATATTGCAAGGCTTTGGTTCTTTAGCATTGTAAATTTTTTGAGAAACCTCGGCAGGCTTTAAAAGAATATGTTTCAACCTCCAAGCCTGAGTTTTATCGCAAAGAAAACGACCAAAAGGGAAAGAATGAGGTTCAAAAAGCCCAAAAACCTTGCCATGTAAAGGTTAAACTTCCTTTCGTAAGCCCTCTTTCCAAAATACAGGTCATGGGCTAAGGAAACGCCAACTACACAAAAGAAGGCAAATAGCTTATTCCAAAGGGTTTTAGTGTATGGGTTTGAAAGGTCCAAAAGCTGAGAAAAGCCAAGAAGATAATGAATGTTTATCAAGCCAGTTATTAAAAGCCCTCCCAAGGATAAAAAGGTGCCGTAAAAGCTAAGGCGCTTCCCCAAGGTTAAAAATAGCTCCTCCCTGTTCTTAAGTCCTCTCAAAACAGGTGCTACAACGAAAACCAAAGCTAACATCCCACCCACCCAGATGCATGCAAAGAGCACATGAAAAAAGAGGGCTAACTCTTTGAAAGTAAGCATTTACATATGATTATAGGCTAAACTTCCAAAAAGTTCAAGGGCCCTCTCTTTTTCCTCGTCCAAAAAGTAGTCAATGCAGTGATAAAAGTAATCCTTTAGCTCATCCCTCGAGAAACCCTCCACCTTTACCCTTTCTTGTGCAAGGTCCTCATAAAAGGCCTTTATGGACCTAAGGGCTAACTCCTCTATGAGCCTGTCCAAATAAGGGTCCGCATCCTTTCTCACCAAAAATAGGGCAAACACAAAGGGCAGACTATAAACCTTGTGCCACTCTTCTGCCAAGTCATAGACATATTCAAACCTGCCCAACCTTTTTTCATGCAATGCGTCATCTCCTATTAGCAAAAGGGCATCCGCAGACTCTCTACTTTCCACATACTCAGGCTTGAGCTTATAAACATCCTCTAAAAGGTGTTTGCATAGTAGCTTTGAAGTCAAGGAAGCGGGAGTAAGATACACTCTCTTTATCTCCAACACTGGTCTTTTTGAGAATAAAAGAACAGAGCAAACCCTCTGCTTGGAGGCTATGCACAATCCTGGCACAACTCTATATTGGGAGCGGTTAAAAAGATACTCCACCGATGAGACAATGCCCGCATAAATTTTCCCATCTCTCAGCAAAGAAACCAAATAGGACGGCTCGCCCTCCACAAGTTCAATCCTTGGGTCCTCAAAGCGGTAAAAAAGAGGAAAAGTGTTAAGATAAGACACCTTGCCTACTTTAAACATTGAAGCCTTTTTGATAGATCAATAAACTCGGAGAGCTTCCTTTGAGCTTTACCACTCTTTATGGAGTCCTTTGCCACTTCCAAGGCGGTTTTTAGGTCGTTGGCCACACCAGAAACGAACACACCAAAGGCAGAGTTCAAAAGAACCATATCAAGGGCAGGAGATGGTTCTCCCTTTAAAACAGACATGGCCACCTTTGCGCTTTCCTCCACAGATTTTACTTTTATGTAGTCTATAGGATAACGCCTAAAACCAAGCTCCTCCGGTGTAAATTCGTACACGCGTACCTCACCACCACCTACCTCCGCCACAGTGGTGGGGGCAGATATAGAAACCTCGTCAATACCATCCTTCCCGTGCACCACCACCGCCCTTTTTACGCCAAGCCTAAGCAAAACGTGGGCTACTTTTTCTACAAACTGGTCTGAAAAAACTCCCAAAAGTTGCCTTTTGGCACCCGCCGGATTGGATAGAGGACCTATAAGGTTAAACAGAGACCTTATGCCCACCTCCCTTCGGGGACCCACCACCCTCTTCATGGCAGGGTGGAAAAGGGGCGCAAACATAAAGCCTATGCCTATCTCCTCTATCATTCTCTTAACCTGCTCTGGTCCCAGGTCTATCTTTGCACCTAAAAACTCCAAAAGGTCTGCACTCCCACTTTTTGAAGAGACAGACCTATTGCCATGCTTTGCTACCCTTATACCCGCACCTGCCAACACAAAGGCGGTTATGGTGGATACATTAAAGGTATCCGAAAGGTCTCCGCCCGTTCCGCAAGTGTCCACCAGATTATCCGGGTCCTCCACATCTACCTTGGTGGCTTTTTCTCTAAAAAAGCTCGCAGCGCCCTCTAACTCCTCCACCGTCTCCCCCTTCATCTTCATAGCCATTATGAAAGCACCTATCTGGGCGTCGGTAGCCCTCCCCTCTGTAATATCCTCAAGACACTGAATTATCTCTTCTTTAGTCAGGTCCTTGAACTCGGAGAGCTTCTTTAGAAATTCCCTCAAGGTCAAAAACCACCAGCTATAGCAGGAACAATAGAGAGCACATCTCCGTCTTTCAGTTCCGTGTCTATACCCTTTAAGAACCTTATGTCTTCGTCGTTGAGGTAGATATTGACAAACTTTCTCAACTCTCCGTTCTCATCCAAAAGGCGTTCCTTAAAGCCCGGATAAAGGCTTTCCAGCTTTTCTACAGCCTCTCTGATGGTGAGGGCTTCCAACTGCACCTCACCCTGTCCGTTTGTAAGCCTTCTAAGGGGTGTAGGAACTCTAACTATCACAGCCATGGCAAATATTATACTATAAGAGGCTATACGCTGGGTAAGAAATTAGTTTAAAACTAAGGTGAGGTAGAAAGCCCTCTCAAACTCAAAAAGTCTAAATCAGGCAGAAAGCCTAAACTCTCAAATGCTCAAATAGCTACCCTCTTTATAATCTCTTACCTCACCAACTGTCCTGTCCTACGCCTTGCTCAGCTACTCATCGACCCCAACATCAAGTCCTACCACATTTTCAGAAAGGTAAGAATAAAGGCGGTATACAAGCTACTCAGAACCTATATGCAGTTAAAAGCCATAGCCATAATAGCCTTAAAACTCCTAATCCACAAGAGGATAAAGCTTATAGTAGATGGTAGTCTTATGCCAGTAGCGAGCCTGAACAGAGCAAGGACGCAGAGGATAAGGCGGTTAGCAGGTAGACAGTTTTGGGGCAAGAGAAAAAGGAAGCTTTATAGCAAGGATTACGGGAAAGAAGTTGAGTTTGAAGAAGTACGCTATGGAGTGTTAGTGTTGGTGGTATGTGATACAGAAGGGACAGTGTATGACTTGTGGTATCACCCAGCGAGCTATCATGAGGTAAAATCGTTGAGAAGGAGAGTAAGCAAGAGTGTGTGGCTCAGGTGGCTACTTAGCAGATTTGAGTTGATAATAGGGGATAGGGGGTATAGGGGATGTGATTGTTTAAGAGTGTGTGAGAGTAAAGAGGATAGGGCGCACAGGCAGGTAGTTGAGGATGTGTTTTCTTGGCTCAAAAGGTTTAACTTTGTGGGCGGATGGAGAAAGGGTATCACCTTGCTTACTTACTTGTATGCTTATGCAGTAGTCTACAGCTTCTACAGAAATATCAAAGTTCAGCTATGTGTTTGATTTCTCACTCAGCGTATTATAAATTATATAAGCAGGAGGTAAGACTATGGGTATCCATTTCAAATGCTTGAGAAAGCCTAAAATTTTCTGGATTTTGTTGGTTTTTATATTGTTTATTTTGCAGGGACAAAGTTGGAGTGAAGATATCAGGCGAGACTATACAGTTCAAACAGAGTTTAGTTGTGGAGGAGTTGACGTTAAGTTAATTACCCACTGTATTTATCGCGAAGATTTACCGCCTTATTGTATATCTGATAGTCAATATATCATTATAGGGGGAAAGAAAATAAATTCTACTTCACCTAAAATTAAAAGCGAAAGATTTCCTCTATTAAATATAGATCCAGAAATAAGGAAGTTAATAAAAGGGAAAGGAATATTGCCTTACGTTATCACAGAGATAACTTGTTACAAAAGTCCTACTGGTAAATGGTTTGTAGAACTTTACTATTATCGTGGAGGAAATTGTCCTGAATGTGAATATTTTGAAGTCTATGATATGAATGGGAAAAAAATATGATAGAGTACTAAGAAATTTAATAAAAATAGATGAAAAATACATAAACTATTGAAAAAGGAGGTATAAGCAATGGTAAAATCGACAACGTATGATGTCAAAGAAGCTATTATAAATATGATTATTAATGATTGTGTTAGAAAAAAGGGGAGGATATACATGAAAAAGCCTAAAATTTTCTGGATTTTATTAGTTTTTGTATTGTTTATTTTACCAAAGCAAGGATATAGTGAAGAGAAGAATCCTATCATTATTGTTGAAATCAAAAACGGAATTAATTATTTTGATATAGATAATGATGGGGTAAAAGATTTAATAATCTCTGCCGACTTTCTAACACCAATTGGTGGCAATATTTATACCGCTTATTCATTTTATCTCAATCATACAGTCGAAAAGCAAAAACATTTTTCTTATATTCCAATAGAAGTTGATGACGGAAAGGGGGCAGAAGCTAGTATATATACCTATGCTAAAGTTGGCGGATGTGGATATGATATGTCAAAAGAAGAAACCAATATTTCAGGTCTAAGGTTGGTAAAATTTAAGAATGATATTTACCTAATATATACAAAAAAGAAATGCAGTAAAAACAAAAATACCTTTACTGATAAATGTCCTTTTTCGATAGTTCTTTATCAATATGATAGTGAAGACAAAACCTTTGTTATTAAGAAAAAATCACAAACTGAGAAAATATATTGCGATGCCGACGAGGTGTTAAAAAAGGATTTAATAACAGAGCTTCTTAAATATTAAATTAAGAGGTAAGAGGTATGGCATGGATTAGGGCTGAAGGAGGATATGGTAAACCAACCATCTATCATGATGAAAAAAGTCCTGCAATCGCTGTTTACGATTCCAGAAATGCTTGACCTGATATTTGATTTTAATTAAAATTTTGTTATAAAAGGAGGGATACATATGAAAAGGCTCGAAATTTTCTGGATTTTGTTGGTTTTTGTAGCGGTTGTTTTACCGAAGCAGGGGTTTGGGGAGGAAAAGGTAATTGAAGAAAAATTTTCTTGTGGTCCAATCAAAATTACTATTGTTAGTAAAATTGAACCCGTAAATTCTACTAAAGAAATTTTAAAAAATACTTTTTTAGTGACTGAGCAAATGATTATTATAGATGATAACAAAATAAAAGTTGGTCCAAGTTTAGAAGAGTACAATAATAAAGTACCTGGAGGATATTTAAAAAATGATAAAGATGAAAAAGTAAGAAGTCTTTATGAAAGGTATAAAAACTACCCACTTTACCAAATTTCTGGTATTAATTGCTTTTATGATACTAGAAAAAATTATTATGCAGAGGTTAGTTATGGAAAATATTGTAATGGAACTCACTGTGAATATAATGAACTATATACACAAAATGGGAAGTTATTAATTAGTAATAAACAGAGAATATATCTTGCTTATACTGATTTAAATAAGATGAATAAAGTCATTTCTCAATACTTAAACTTTAAAAGAAAGAGAAAGTTAGAACCTCTAAAGAAGCAGAAGGAATATTTTGGCGTTTTTGATTTTTCTCCTTTGGTAGGTGTAAGTGTAGAAAACCCAGATAGAGTAATAGAATTTATGACAGATAAAGATTTTAAATAAATTTTGCAAGGAGGTTTAAAAAATGAGTCAAATGATCAAACAAGAAGTGGCACAACTGAGATGGTTTAGGAAGCTTTGGGTAGTGCTGGTTTTTGTAATGGTTCTTTTGCAAGGGCAGGGGTTTGGAGGTGAGAAAGAAAAGATAAAAATTTCAAAGCTAAATATAGCTTGGTCAACCGCCATCGCTAATGGATTAAGCTATATTGATTTAGATGGAGACGGAGAAAAGGATGTTGTTGTAAGAGGTTATAGAAGTAATATTTCTGCTCACAGCTTTTCTGTAATTTCTTTTTATTTAGTAAAGAAAATAACCAACCAAAAAAAGATTAGATATAATTTCCATTGGTCAACTGCCTGACAAAGAGGAGTATCAACTATTTACCCATGAGGGAGCTGATTGTGTATTGAGAGATTTTAGATTGATTAAAATAAAAAATAGTGGAAAAATATATTTGATACAAGCTGAGCGCTATTTAACAGGAGAAAAAACATATACTGATAAAGATATCGTTGAATTCACTATTTATGAACTTCAATATGATGATGTTGAAGATAGGTTCTTCTTTAATAAGATAAGTCAATTTAAAACTACCCGAAAATACTGCGATGTAAATGTAGCTTTTAAACAGGAACTTGGGATATAAATTGTAAAATTTAGGATGGAAAATGACTTGTATTAGGGCTTAAGGAGGATATGGTAAACCAATGAGAAGGTTTAAGAAGTTTTGGGTAGTGCTGATTTTTGTATTGTTTATTTTACCGATGCAGGGGTTTGGGAAGGAGATAAAACAAGCTAATTGTAAATATTTAAACATCTCAAACCTCCCGAATATAATTGATTTTAGTAAATATGATGACAAATTGATTTTATCTTTTAGTCTGTTTGACGTAGACGAAGCTTCATCATGGACAGCGATAGGAGTTTTAGATGAAAACGGTAATCTTATGAAAATCCAAGAATTAGGGAAAAAGGCGAAAAATAATTGGATTAGAAAAATTATTGTTGATAAAAAAGATAATTTAATAATTGGCGTTGGAGTAGTAAACTACAGTTATTACACAAAATGGGGACTAGGATGGTTAGTAGCTTTAGACTACAATTTAAAAGTAAAGTGGGATAGGTCATTTCTACTGGGTGCCTTAACTCATTTTATAGACGGGGATATTACAGATGATGGTTTATTGATTGCAGTTGGTAATACACAATACATAAGAAAAGAGAAGATACGTCGGGTGAGAAATTACCCCCATATTTGAGACTTCCTGAAAAAGCTATAGCCTATAGCGTAGCCATAAAGGTAAGCAAGCAAGGTAATCCCTTTCCTCCACCTGCTTACTCGGTTGAAAAGCTTTATCTGTGAATTTACACCCTCTACCACTTGCCTTATACCCTTTTGTTCCTTGCTCTCGCAAACCTCTACATACTCAC